>JAERSW010000087.1 GCA_016845305.1 Acidimicrobiales bacterium | reverse complement strand
CACCTCGGCGGCGACCGTGGCGGCACCGTCGGCGTCCACGTCCACGACGGCCACGCGGGCGCCTTCGGCGGCGAACAGCAGCGCCGTCTCCCGGCCGATGCCCGCCGCCGCGCCGGTCACGAACGCCGCCTTCCCGGCCAGACGCCCCGATCCACTCCCTGTCGAACCCATCCGCCGAGCCTCGCACAGTCGCGGCCCGCCATTTCCCGGGACCCTCCCCCTCCGGAGACGACGGGGTGCCCGGGGCGAGACGGGTCTGGCAGGCTCGGGGCGTGACGGTGACCGACGGGCTCCGGGTGGGCCGCCAGGGCGGCCGGGAGGTCCGGGGTGCCTGCCACCACGACTGCCCGGACACGTGCGCCTGGATCGCCACCGTCGACGACGGCCGGGCGGTGCGGCTCCGGGGCGACCCGGACCATCCGCTCACCGCCGGCGAGCTGTGCCCCAAGGTCAACCGGTACCTCGACCGGGTGTACCACCCCGACCGCCTCCTGACCCCGATGCGGCGGGTGCCGGGCAGCCGCAAGGGCGACCCGTCGTTCGAGCCCATCGGGTGGGACGAGGCCATCGACCTGGTGGCCGGCCGTCTGGCCGATGCCGTGGCCGCCCACGGCCCGGAGACCGTCCTGCCGTACGCCTTCGCCGGCACCCAGGGCCTCGTCCAGATGGGGATGATGGCCGACCGGTTCTTCGACGCCCTCGGCGCCACCCGCCTCCACCGCCACCTCTGCGGCGTGACCGCCTGGCTGGGGGCGGCCGACGTCCACGGCCTGCCCGACGGCATGGACCCCGAGGACCTTCGGCACTCGCGGACCATCCTCCTGTGGGGCACCAACACGCTGGTCACCAACCGGCACCTGTGGTCCAGCCTGGAGGCGGCCCGGGCCGACGGGGCGACGGTCGTCGTCGTCGACCCCATCCGCACCACCACCGCCGAGCGGGTCGACCACCACGTCCAGCCCCGTCCGGGGACCGACGTCGCCCTCGTGCTGGGCATGGTCCACGTGTTGGCACGCGACGGCCACGTGGACCGGGACTTCCTCGACCGGTACACGACCGGGGCCGACGAGCTGCTGGCCTCGGCCCGCCCCTTCGACCCGGCGGCCACCGAGGCGGCCACCGGGGTGCCGGCGGCCACCGTGGAATGGCTGGCCACCACCTTCGCCACCCGCCGTCCCGCCGCGGTGCGGGTCCTCGTCGGCCTCGAACACCGCCAGCACGGCCAGGAGGCCCACCGGGCGCTGGCCATGCTGCCGGCGGTCACCGGCGCGTGGCGCGACGTGGGCGGGGGCCTCTGCCGGTCCACCCAGCAGTACTTCGACCGGGTGCTGCTCGACCCGGTGCCCCGACGGGTGGGGGCCGAGCGCCCCCGGGCGGTGAACATGGCCGCCCTCGGCGAGGTGCTGGTCGACGGCACCCACCGGGGCGTGCCGCTGGACCCGCCGGTCACGGCGATGGTCGTGCACAACTGCAACCCGGCCTCCATCACCCCCGACCAGAACGCCGTGCTGGCCGGCCTGGCTCGCGACGACCTGTTCACCGTGGTGATGGAGCAGTTCATGACCGACACCGCCCGGTACGCCGACGTGGTCCTGCCCGCCACCACCCAGGTCGAGCACCTCGACCTCATGAACTCGTGGGGCCACCTGTACCTGTCGTTGAACCGGCCGGCCATCGACCCGGTGGGTGACGCCCTGCCCAACACCGAGGTGTTCCGACGCCTCGCCGTCGCCATGGGCCTCGACGCGCCGGGGCTGGCCGACGATGACGAGACGATGGTCCGCCAGCTGCTGGACTCCGACCATCCGTGGCTGGACGGCATCGACCTCGAGCGCCTCGACGCCGAGGGGTGGGTGCGCCTGAACGTGCCCGTCGGGTACCGACCGCCGGTGGACGGGCCGATCGAGACGCCGGACGGACGCCTCCGCCTCGGCGCCCTCGACCCGACGCCGGGAGACGAGACGCCGGACGGGGCCCGTCGGGCCGACCCGGACCGGGCCGCCCGCTACCCGCTGGGCCTGATGACCCGCAAGCAGCACACCCGGTTCCTGAACAGCCACTACGGGGGCTTCGCCGACCACCACCCGAGGGAGGCGTCGGGGGGCGACGGGACGGCGACCGGGCCGGTGCTCGACGTGCACCCCGTGGACGCGGCGGCCCGGGGCGTCGTCGATGGTGACCTCGTCCGGGTGTTCAACGACCGGGGCTCGATGGAGCTGCCGGCCTCGGTGGTCGACCGGGTCCAGCCGGGTCTGGTGGCCGTGCCGTTCGGTTGGTGGGGTCGGGGGGTGAACGCCCTGACCAACCCGACGGTGGGGCGCAACATCGGCTCGGCCGCCTTCCATGACACGCTGGTCCAGGTGGAGCGCCTGGGGGACGGACCCGGGGCACAGGATCAGGAGGACGCATGACGACGCGGGTGACGATCACCGGGACCGGGACGCCGATCCCCACCCCCGACCGGGCGGGGCCGGGCGTGCTGGTGGAGGTCGAGTCGGGTTCCGGCGACACGGTCCGACTCCAGTTCGACGCGGGGCGCAACACGGTGATGCGCCTGCACGGTGCCGGCACCTCGCCGGGCGGGCTGGACGCGCTGTTCCTCACCCACCACCACTCCGACCACCTCGTCGGCGTCGACGACCTCCTGCTGACCCGGTGGGTGATGGACCGGGAGCAGGCGCTCGCACCGATCGACGTGGTGGTGCCCGACGGTCCGTGCGTCCGGTTCGTCCACGGCCTGGCCGACCGGTGGTCCGAGGACCTGGCCGTGCGGGCCGAGCACGCCGGGCGGGCCCGCGGCCCGCAGGTCGACGTCGTGGCCTTCGCCTACCCGGAGGCGCCGACCGAGGTGTGGCGCTCCGGCGACGTGCGGGTGCTGGCCGGCCAGGTCCGCCACGAGCCGGTCCACCCGGCCGTCGGCTACCGGATCGAGACCCCGGACGGGGTGGTCGTGGTCTCGGGCGACACCCTGGTGTGCGACGAGATGGCCGTGCTGGCCACCGGCGCCGACGTGCTGGTGTACGAGGCCATGCGCTTCTCGGAGATCCTGTCGTTGCCCGCCCACCGGCGGTTCATCGCCGACTACCACGCCGACACCATCGCCATCGGCCGACAGGCCGCGGACCTGCGGGTGCCCACCCTGGTCCTCACCCATCTCATCCCGCCGCCGCCGACCGACGCCGAGGAGCAGGTGTTCGTGGACGACGTGCGATCCGGCGGCTACGAGGGCGAGGTGGTCGTGGCCCGCGACCTGACGGCGGTGACCCTGGGCTGAGCGCTTCCCGGCCCCGTCGTCATGAAGCCCCGTCGTCGTGGAGCACGAAGCGCACCCGCTTGAAGCCCTTCCCCTTCGACTCGGTCTTGACCACCTCGAGGCGTCCGACCTGACCGGTGGAGGACACGTGGGTCCCACCGTCGGCCTGCTTGTCGAGGCCCACGATGTCCACCACCCGGATCTCGGACACCGAGTCGGGCACCAGGTTGACCTTGGTGCGGATCAGCTCGCGGTCCAGCACCGCCTCGTCGCGGGCCAGGAACGAAACCTCCACGGACCGGTCGGCGGCGATCTCGGCGTTGCACAGGGCCTCGACCTCGGCGGCGAAGCCCTTGGGCAGCTGGTCCACCTCGAAGTCCATGCGTCCCGACAGGGCGTCCATGTTGCCGCCGGTCACCACCCGCTTCCAGTGCTTCCACATCACCCCGCACAGGACGTGCATGGCGGTGTGGGTGCGCATCATGTGCCGGCGGCGTTCGTCGTCGACCTCGCCGGTGACCGTCGTGCCCACCTCGGGGACCGGTCCGGCCAGCGTGTGCAGGACCCGTCCGTCGACGGTGCGGACGTCGACCACGGTGGCCGCGCCGGTGGCCCACACCAGGTGGCCGGTGTCGTGGGGCTGGCCGCCGCTGGTGGCGTAGAAGGCGGTCCGGTCCAGCTCGACGCGGTCGTCGTCGACGGCCACCACGCTCGCCTCGAACGACCGGAGGTCGGCGTCGCGCAGGTACAGGCGGTCGGTCACGGGGTGGTGCCGCCGTGGGCGCCGACGCCGGCCACGTCGATCCTGAGCTCGCCGTCGACCACCGTCCAGGCGACGGCGGTCAGGCCCGTCCCGTCGGCCGGCCAGCCGACGGCATCGTCACAGCCGTCCACGAACCGGCCTGTCCCCGCACCGTCGCCGGCGTCCCACTGGACGAGGCAGTCGGCGCTTCCCGGGACCCGGGCCGACACCACCACCCAGCCCGCCGCCGGGTCGACGCCCCGGTGGGCCACCCAGATCGGCAGGTCGTGGCCCACCAGGTCGGGGAAGGGCACCGGGCCCCGCTCGGCGATCTCGTCGGCCAGGTCGGCGGCGTCGATGCCCCGGAAGTCGGGGTCGCCCAGCTTCACGTCGACGGCGTCGGACGAGCCGGCCAGCTGCAGCACCAGGACGAGGGCGGCCACCGCGCCGGTCAGGCCCACGACGCCCACGGCCAGTGCCCGCTTCACGTCGAGGCGGAGTCCCCGGGCCACGGTCATGGTCGGCTCCTGTCTCCTCGGGGGTCCCCGCAGGGGTCGGCCCGGGCTCGGGCCGGCCGGACGTCACACCCGCTGGTTGGGGAGCCCGCCGGGACCCCGAGCCTAGGATCGACGGGTCGATGCCGGCGAACGCACGCCGGTCGGAAACGTCGGGAGGCGGCCGGGTGGACCTGTTCGAGTACCAGGGCAAGCAGTTCTTCGCCCGCTACGGCATGCCGGTGTCCGACGGCGAGATCGCCTTCACCGTGGACGAGGCCGTCGCCGCCGCCGAACGCCTCGGCACCCCGGTGATGGTCAAGGCCCAGGTCCACACGGGTGGCCGGGGCAAGGCCGGTGGGGTGAAGTTCGCCGCCACCGTCGACGACGTCCGCACCCACGCCGAGGCCATCCTCGGCCTGGACATCCGGGGCCACGTGGTGGGCCGGGTGTGGATCGAGAAGGCCAGCGACATCGCCGAGGAGTACTACGCCTCGTTCACCCTGGATCGTTCGGCCAAGAAGCACCTCGGGATGCTGTCGGCCGAGGGCGGCGTCGAGATCGAGACGGTGGCCGAGGAGGATCCGGACGCCATCGCCAAGGTGTGGATCGACCCGGTCGACGGCCTGGACGAGGCCACGGCCCGCGACTGGGTGGCCGCCGCCCGCCTGCCCGAGGCCGCCGTGGAGGGCACGGTGGCGATCCTCCAGCAGCTGTACACCGCCTACGTCGACGGCGACGCCGACCTCGTCGAGATCAACCCGCTGATCCTGACTCCCGAGGGGAAGGTCCACGTGCTGGACGCCAAGGTCACCCTCGACGGCAACTCGACCTTCCGCCACGAGGACTACGCCGCCTTCGACGAGACCCAGACCCGCGACGAGCGCGAGACCGCGGCGCATGCCCGCGGCCTGCAGTACGTCGGCCTCGACGGCTCGGTGGGCGTGATCGCCAACGGTGCCGGCCTGGCCATGTCGACGGTCGACGTGGTCAACCAGGTCGGTGGCAGCCCGGCCAACTTCCTGGACATCGGTGGCGGCGCCAACGCGGACGTCATGGCCGGCGCGCTGGAGGTCATCAACAACGACCCGGCCGTGCGCTCCATCTTCATCAACATCTTCGGGGGGATCACCCGCGGCGAGGAGGTGGCCAACGGGATCGTCGAGGCGCTCCGGCGGGTCGACATCGACGCCCCGATCGTGATCCGTCTCGACGGGACCAACGCCGAGGAGGGCCGGGCCATCCTCGAGCCGCACCTGTCGGACTCGCTGCGGATGGCGCCCACCATGCTCGAGGCCGCCCGCACCGCCGTGGCCCTCGCCGATGGGGCCGGACCTGACGGCGACGGAGAAGGGAGCGCCCGATGAGCATCTTCGTCGACGCCGACACGAAGGTCGTCTACCAGGGCCTGACCGGCAGCCAGGGTCGCTACTACGGCCTGCTGAACCGGGACTACGGCACGCAGGTCGTGGCCGGGACCAACCCCCGCAAGGCGGGCACCGACGTGGACGGCGTGCCGATCTTCGCCAGCGTGGCCGAGGCCGTCGAGGCCACCGGGGCCAGCGCCTCGTGCATCTTCATTCCGGCGCCCGGCGTGCGCGACGCCGTGCTGGAGGCCGCCGAGGGTGGCGTGGAGTTCATCGTGGCCATCACCGAGGGCGTGCCCGCCCACGACGAGGCCGAGTTCTACAACCGCCTGCGACGTGACCATCCGGACGTGCGGCTGCTGGGGCCGAACTGCCCGGGGATCATCTCGCCCGGCCAGTGCAACATCGGGATCACGGCCGGCCACATCGCCCAGCCGGGCGGACCGGTCGGCATCGTGAGCCGCTCGGGCACGCTGACCTACCAGGCCCTGTACGAGCTCAAGGAGAAGGGCATCGGCTGCACCACGTGCGTGGGCATCGGCGGCGATCCCGTGCCCGGCACGTCGTTCATCGACTGCCTCGAGGCCTTCGAGGCCGACCCCGAGACGAAGGCCGTGATGATGATCGGCGAGATCGGTGGTTCGGCCGAGGAGGAGGCCGCCGAGTTCATCGCCGAGCACATGACCAAGCCCGTGTCGGCCTACGTGGCCGGCGTGACGGCGCCCCCCGGCAAGAAGATGGGCCACGCCGGCGCCATCGTCTCCGGGGGTCGGGGCACCGCGGCGGCCAAGATGGACGCCCTGCGCGACGCCGGGGTCCGCGTCGGCCTGAACCCGACCGAGGCCGGCGAGCACATGGCCGACATCGTGGCCGGCCTGGACTGAGGTCGAGCCCCGTGGCCCTGGCCGTCCTCGTCTCGGGCGCCGGGTCCATCCTCGACGCCATGGTCGAGGCCGACCTGCCGGTCGACCTGGTGGTGGCCGACCGGCCCTGCGCGGCCATCGCCCTGGCCGCCGGCCACGACGTGGAGGCCATGGTGGTGCGGCGCCCGTCGTTCGGCGACGACTTCGACCGCGACGGCTACTCGGCCCACCTGGCGACCACGCTGGCCGACCGGGGGGTGGACCTGGTGGCCATGGCGGGCTTCGGCACCATCCTCGGCCAGCCGTTCCACGACCGCTTCGCCGGCCGGGTCCTGAACACCCATCCGGCCCTGCTGCCCGCCTTCCCCGGCTGGCACGCCGTCCGCGACGCCCTGGCCGCCGGCGTCGACACCACGGGGTGCACGGTGCACGTCGCCACCCTCGAGGTGGACGCCGGTCCGGTCCTCGCCCAGGAGGCGGTCGACGTCCGGCCCGACGACGACGAGGCCACGCTGCACGAGCGCATCAAGGTGGTGGAGCGCCGCCTCTACGTCGACACGCTGCGAGCGGTCCTCGCCGGCGAGGTGCTTCTTCCGGGCCCGTCGCCCGATTCTCCCTCCTCCGACCCCGAACCAGGAGCCGTCCCGTGAGCCCCGTCACCGTCCCCGCCCCGCGCCGTGCCCTGCTGTCGGTCTACGACAAGGCCGGGATCGTGGAGCTGGCCCGGGGCCTGGCCGATCTGGGCTGGGAGCTGCTGTCCAGCGGCGGCACGGCGTCGCTGCTGGCCGGCGAGGGCGTGCCCGTCACCGAGGTCGCCGAGGTCACGAAGGCCCCGGAGATGCTGGGCGGCCGGGTCAAGACCCTGCACCCGGTCATCCACGGCGGGATCCTCGCCGACCGGTCCGACCCCGCCCACGTCCACGACCTGCGCGAGCGCGG
Source organism: Acidimicrobiales bacterium (assembly GCA_016845305.1). GTDB lineage: Bacteria > Actinomycetota > Acidimicrobiia > Acidimicrobiales > MedAcidi-G1 > UBA9410. The sequence goes on along the minus strand of JAERSW010000087.1, from coordinate 13,108 downwards.
CATCGCCCCCATCGACCTGGTGGTCGGCAACCTGTACCCGTTCTCGTCGGACCCCGGCATCGAGCTGATCGACATCGGCGGCCCGACCATGGTGCGGGCGGCGGCCAAGAACTTCGCCCACGTGGGCGTGGTCGTCGACCCGGCCGACTATCCGACGGTGCTCGCCGAACTGCGGAGCGCCGGCGACCTGTCCGACACCACCCGCCGTCGCCTGGCCCGGGCCGCGTTCGCCCACACCGCCGCCTACGACGCCGCCATCGTTGACTGGTTCGACGCCGATCCGGCCTCGGACACCGCCGGCGATCCGCTCAAGCCGTCGATCCACCTGGCCCTCGAACGGGTCCAGGACCTCCGGTACGGGGAGAACCCCCACCAGGTCGGCGCCCGCTACCGGGCCGTCGGCGACGAGGGCTGGTGGGACTCGGCGGTCGTCCACGGCGGCAAGGCCATGTCGTACCTGAACCTGTTCGACACCGAGGCGGCGTGGCGCCTGGCCCACTCGCTGGGCGACGAGCCGGTGGCCGTGGTCATCAAGCACGCCAACCCGTGCGGGGCGGCGATCGGGGCCGACGTGGCGTCGGCCTACGTGGCGGCCCACGAGTGCGATCCGGTGTCGGCCTTCGGCGGGATCGTGGCCGTCAACCGCCCGGTCACCATGGCCATGGCCGAACCGCTGTCGGAGGTGTTCACCGAGGTGGTGGTGGCCCCGGCCTACGAGCCCGACGCCCTGGCCCACCTCCAGCAGAAGGCAAACCTGCGGATCCTGGAGGCCGGCCCCCCGACGTGGCCCGAGCTCGACGTGCGCGGCATCGACGGCGGCCTGCTGGTCCAGACGGCCGACCGCCTGGTGGCCGACCCGTCGGACTGGCGGGTGGTGACCGAGCGCGAGCCCACCGAGGCCGAGTGGGCCGACCTGGTCTTCGCCTGGCAGGTGGCCGCCCGGGTCAACTCCAACACCATCGTGCTGGCCAGGGACCGGCAGGCGGTGGGCATCGGCGCCGGACAGCAGAACCGCCGCGACGCCGGCCGGATCGCGGCGGAGAAGGCGGCCGGTCGGGCGGTCGGCGGGGCGTGTGCCAGCGACGCCTTCTTCCCGTTCCGCGACGGCCTCGACGCGGCCGCCGAGGCCGGCGCCACCGCGGTGGTCCAGCCCGGCGGGTCGATGCGCGACGACGAGGTCATCGCCGCGGCCGACGAACAGGGCATGGCCATGGTCTTCACCTCGGAGCGGCACTTCCGGCACTAGTGCCTCCGGGCGGGCGGGCATGGAGGGCGGGGTAGCGTCAACGGCCATGAGCGCAGAACTCCTCGCAGGTGGTCCGGTCGCCGAGGCCGTCCTCGCCGACGTCCGTACCCGTGTCGACGCCCTGAAGGCCCGGGGCATCGAGCCCGGGCTGGGCACCATCCTCGTCGGCGACGACGGGGCCAGTGCCGGCTACGTCCGCAAGAAGCACGAGACGTGCGAGTCGGTGGGCATGGCGTCCCACCACATCCAGGTCGCCGCCGGCGACCCGCCGGCCGCCCTCGACGAGGCGGTGGCCTCGTTCAACGAGGACCCGTCGGTCCACGCCTACATCATCCAGCACCCGGTGGCCGACGGCTTCGACTTCAACGCCGCGCTGTCGGCCATGGACCCGGAGAAGGACGCCGACGGCCTCCACCCGACCAACCTCGGCAAGCTGGTCCTCCAGGAGGACGGTCCGGTGCCGTGCACCCCGGCCGGCATCCAGGCCATGTTCGTCCACTACGACATCGAGGTCAGCGGGAAGCACGTGGTGGTGATCGGCCGCGGCCCGACGCTGGGCCGGCCGCTCTCGCTGCTGCTGACCACCAAGGCACCGGGGGCCAACGCCGCGGTGACCGTGGTGCACTCGGCGGTGCCCGACCTGGCCGAGCTGACCCGCGAGGCCGACATCGTGGTGGCCGCCCTCGGCGTGCCGTCGTTCGTGACGCCCGACATGGTCAGGCCCGGCGCTGTGGTGGTCAGCGGCGGCATCTCCTGGGAGGGGAAGAAGCTGTTGGCCGACGTCGACGAGTCGGTGGGCGAGGTCGCCTCGTGGATCACGCCGCGCCTCGGCGGGGTGGGCCCGACCACGGTGGCCATGCTGCTCCGCAACACCGTCGAGGCCGCCGAGCGCGCCTGACCCGGGAGCGGCGCTCCCGCCGCACCGTCTCCCCACCTCAGGGTTTCCCGCATCGCGGGAAGGCACCCGCGGTTCCTCCCGCCCTCCGGGACCTCTGTGACATCCGGGTGAACCTCGGCGTCCCGGTGTCGGATCCTCCGGTCCGCCTCCCTACGTTCGGGACATGGCAGGGAACCCGGGGGACGGTCGGCGGGGCCGCACCCTCAGCTTCGAGTACTTCCCGCCGGCCACCGACGAGGCCCGCCGCACGGCCCTCAAGACGGTGGCCCGCCTGGCCGGCCACCGCCCCGACTTCGTGTCGGTCACCTACGGCGCCGGCGGCAGCGACCGGAACCGGACCCTGCGCATGGTCTTCGACGCCGTCTCCTGGCACCGGTCATCCCGGCACCGCTGCCCGGTCATGCCCCACCTGACCGGCATCGGCCACACCCGCGACGAGGTCCGGGCCCTGGTCGAGGGCTACGTCGGCATCGGCGTGGACCGCATCCTGGCCCTGGCCGGCGATCCCCGGCCGCCCGACTTCGACGTCGGCGACGGCGACTTCCGCTACGCCGCGGACCTGCTGGAGTTCGTGCGGACCGAGGGCGAGCGCCTGGGCGTCGACCTGTTCCTCGCCGTGGCCGCCTTCCCCGAGGTCCATCCCCGATCCTCCGATCGGGCCACCGACCGGCGCCACCTGGCCGACAAGCTGGCGATGGCCGACGTGGGGATCACCCAGTTCTTCTTCGACGCCGGGCACTACCGGCGGATGGTGGACGAGTTGGCCGACCTCGGGTGCGACACGCCGGTCCTGCCCGGCGTCATCCCGGTGACCAACCCGGTCAGCGTCCGGCGCTTCGCCGACATGAACGGCACCGCGGTCCCCGAGGACCTCTGGGCACGCCTGGAGGCCGCCGAGGGCGACGAGCGACTCCGCATCGCCTGCGACGAGGCCGCCGCCCTGGCCGACGAGCTGCTGGACGGCGGTGCTCCCGGCATCCACCTCTACACCCTGAACGTCCCCGAGGCGGCCGAGGGCGTCCTGGCCCGGCTCGGCCCGGAACGCTTCGGGCCCATCACCGAACAGGCCGCCGGACGGGTCGCCTGACCGGGCTCGGCGACGGGCCGGACACCCCGTCCGCTGGGCGAGCGAGGGGCTCGGATCGGTAGGGTCGGAGCCATGGCAGAGAAGATCACCATGGGCGCCGACGGCGTCCTGCAGGTCCCCGACGAGCCGATCATCCCCTTCATCGAGGGCGACGGCACCGGCGTGGACATCTGGCCGGCGGCCCGCAGCGTGCTGGACGCGGCGGCGGCCAAGCACGGCCACACCGTCCACTGGACCGAGGTCCTGGCCGGCGAGAAGGCCTACAACGAGACCGGCGACTGGCTCCCCCAGGAGACCGTCGAGTCGTTCACCGACCACCTGATCGGCATCAAGGGCCCGCTCACCACCCCGATCGGCGGTGGCTTCCGCAGCCTCAACGTGGCCCTGCGCCAGATCCTCGACCTGTACGTCTGCCTGCGCCCCGTGCGCTGGTTCCAGGGCGTCCCGTCGCCGGTCAAGCAGCCCGAGCTGGTCGACATGGTGATCTTCCGGGAGAACACCGAGGACATCTACGCCGGCATGGAGGTCGAGGCCATGACCCCGGAGGCGCTCAAGCTCCGGGAGCTGCTCGAGGACGCCTTCGGCTGGCGGATCCGCGAGGACGCCGGCATCGGCATCAAGCCCATCTCCAAGACCGGCTCGCAACGCCTCCAGCGGGCCGCCCTGCAGTACGCCGTGGACCGCGGCCGCCCCCGGGTCCACTGGGTCCACAAGGGCAACATCATGAAGTTCACCGAGGGTGCCTTCCAGAAGTGGGGCTACGAGCTGGTCCGCGAGGAGTTCTCCGACGTGGCCGTGGGTTGGGACGACTGCGACGGCGACCCCGGCGACCGCATCCTCGTCCAGGACGCCATCGCCGACATCGCCCTCCAGCAGGTCCTGACCCGGCCGGCCGAGTTCGACGTGATCGCCACCATGAACCTCAACGGCGACTACCTGTCCGACGCGCTGGCCGCCCAGGTCGGCGGCATCGGCATCGCCCCCGGCGGCAACGCCAACTACGTCACCGGCCACGGCATCTTCGAGGCCACCCACGGCACGGCGCCCCGCTACGCCGGCCAGGACAAGGTCAACCCGTCGTCGGTGCTGCTGTCCGGGGTGCTGATGTTCGAGCACATCGGCTGGCAGGAGGCCGCCGATGACATCGTGCGGGCCGTCGAGTCGGCGGTGTCGGACAAGGTCGTGACCTACGACTTCGCCCGACTCATGGACGGGGCCACCGAGGTGAAGTGCTCGGAGTTCGCCTCGGCCGTCGTCGACCGGCTCTGAGCGCCTCCGGCGACACCGTCGGGGCCGAGGGCCCCGTGCCCCCGCAGGTCACCCCGGCCGGTGGGACGCCCACGGAGAGCGTGACCCGACGCGGTTGGCGCCTCGTCCGCCGCTCCCTGCGGCTCCACCCATGGGTCCACGCCGCGGGGATCATGGGGGCCAACGTCTTCGCCCTGGCCATCGTGGGCTTCACGGTGGTGGTGGGACGGATCACCGACGAGGTGATCGTGCCGGGGCTGGACGGCGAGGGCGTGCCCCGTCGATCGGTGCTGGTCGCAGTGGCCGTCGTGGCCGGCGTCGGCGTGGTCCGCGGGGTGTCGGTCGTGGCACGCCGTTGGTTCAACATGCTGGCCACCGTCCGGACCCAACGCACCTGGCGCCGAGCCATCACCGACCGGTACCTCGACGTCCCCCTGTCCTTCCACCAGGCCCGGTCTGCCGGCCAACTCCTGGCCCACGCCGACGCCGACGTCGAGGTGGCCACCGCCATGTTGAAGCCCCTCGCCTTCGCCATGTCGGTGGTCATGTTGGCCGTCGCCTCGCTGGCCAGCCTGCTGCTCGTCCACCCGTTGTTCGCCCTGGTGGCGGTGGTCATGTTCCCCACCCTGACCGTCCTGAACCGACGCTTCACCCGGGCGGTGGAGGCGCCGGCCGCCGCCGGGCAGGCCGCGGTGGGCGTCCTGTCGGGCATCGCCCACGAGAGCCTCGACGGGGTCCTGGTCGTCAAGACCCTGGGCCGCGAGCGCGACGAGGTGGAACGGTTCACGGCCGCTGCCGACGACCTCCGGGCCCGCCGCCTCGAGGTGGGCCGACTCCGCTCGACCTACGCGCCGCTCTACTACTCGTTGCCCCAAGTGGGGATCGTGGTGCTGCTCCTGGTCGGGGTCTGGCTGGTCGATCGGGACGCGGCGTCGATCGGCGACGTGGTCCGGGCCATGTCGCTGTTCAGCATCCTGACCCTGCCCATGGAGATCCTGGGCTACCTGTTCCAGGAGATGCCCCGGTCGGTGGTCGGCATGGACCGCATCGACCGGGTGCTGGCCCATCCCCCAGAGGGCAGGCCCTCCGGGAGGGGGACGGTGGCGGCGCCCGCCCCGGACACGGTCCCGGTCGAGTTCGACGACGTGGGCTTCGCCCATGACGGGGGACCCCCGGTGCTGGACGGCTTCGACCTGCACCTGGCAGCCGGGGAGACGGTGGCGCTGGTCGGCGCCACCGGATCGGGCAAGAGCACGGCCGTCGCCCTGTTGGCCGGACTCGTCCCACCGACGTCCGGCCAGGTGAGGATCGGGGGACGACCCACGACCGGGCTCGGACCGGAGGGCGTCTCGGAGACGGTGGCCACGGTGCTCCAGGAGACCTTCCTGTTCGCCGACACGATCCGGTCCAACCTCCTGCTCGGCCGCCACGCCGACGACGACGCGGTGGACGCCGCCCTGGCCATCGCGGCGGCCGCCGGGTTCGTTTCGGAACTTCCCGACGGCCTCGACACCGAGTTGGGCGAGCGGGGCGTGACCTTGTCGGGCGGCCAGCGCCAGCGGCTGGCCATCGCCCGGGCGCTGCTCCGCCGACCGGAGGTCCTGGTCCTCGACGATGCCACGTCGGCCGTCGATCCGGTGGTGGAGGCCGGCATCCTCGAGGGACTGCGCGCCCCCTCGATCCCCGGTGGTGGCCCGGAGGCCGTCGGGACGCCGACGCTGCTGGTGGTGGCCCACCGGCTGGCCACCATCCGCCTGGCTGATCGGGTGGTGTTCCTCGACGAGGGACGGATCGCCGCGACCGGTACCCACGAGGAGCTCCTCGAGGTCGAGGCCTATGTCGCCCTGGCGCGGGCCTACGAGTTGGCCGGAGGACACCGGTGAGCGCCGACGACCCCCGCCGGATCGACGGCGTGGGCGCCCTGAGCGTCCTTCGGCGGGGTCTGGCCGCCTCGCCGGAGCTGAGCGCCGGCGCCTGGCAGACGGCCCTGATGGCCCTGTCGGTGGCCGGCAGCAAGCTGCTCGTCCCGCTGCTCATCCAGCTGGTCATGGACCTGTCGATCACCGATGGCGGGGTGCGGATGGGTCGGACCGTGGTGCTCTGCCTGGTGGCCCTGGCGTTGGTGCTGGCCAGCATCCAGCTGGGCCGGGTCACCTACTTCCGCCTCGTCCGGACCGCCGAGGACGTCCTGCTGGGCCTTCGGACCCGTGCCTTCGCCCACCTGCACCGTCTCAGCCTGGCCGAGCACACGGCGTCCAGGAAGGGCGTCCTGACCGCCCGGGTGACCAGCGACGTGGAGACGCTCACCCAGTTCGCCCAGTGGGGAGCGGTGGCCTGGATCATCGACTCGGTCCAGATCGTGGCCGTGGTGGCCATCATGGCCGTCTACTCGTGGCAGCTCACGCTGGTCGTCCTCGTGCTCCACGTGCCGCTGGTCCCGATCCTGAAGTGGATGCAGTCCCGCCAGTTGCTGGCCTACGAGGAACTGCGGACCCGGGTGTCGGACACGCTGGCCATCGTGTCCGAGTCGGTGCACGGCGTCGAGGCGGTTCGGGCCTACGGGTACCGGGAGCCGATGCGACGTCGGATCCGGAATGCCATCGACGCCCAGTACGACCAGCAGATGGTGGCCGCCCGCTACTTCTCGCTGGTCATGCCCACCGCCGACGTCTTCGGGGTGATGGCCGTGGCGGCCGTGGTGGGGACCGGCGTGTGGTGGGGCGACGCCTGGGGGATCAGCTCCGGCGAGCTGGTGGCCTTCGTGTTCCTGTGCAACCTGCTCATCGCCCCCATCACCGAGATCGGGGAGGTGCTCGACCAGACGCAGACCGCCCTGGCGGGTTGGTGGAAGGTCCTCGACGTCCTGGACACCGAGGTCGACCTGGTCGATCCGGTGGTGCCGGTGGCCCTCGCCGCCGGTCCGATGGACGTACGGGCCGAGGGCGTCGAGTTCGGGTACCGGGAGGGCGGCCGGGTGCTGCACGGCATCGACGTGGTGCTCCCGGCTGGAGCATCGGTGGCGGTGGTCGGCGAGACCGGCTCCGGGAAGACGACGTTCGCCCGCCTCCTGGCCCGCCTGGCCGACCCGACCGCTGGCCGGGTGCTGGTGGGCGGCGTCGACCTGCGCGAGGCCGATCCGGACGACCGGCGCCGGGCCATCCGGATGGTCCCCCAGGACGGCTTCCTGTTCGACACCTCCATCGCCGAGAACGTTCGCTACGGACGGGCCGGCGCCACGTCGGAGGACGTGGACGCGGCGGTGGCGGAACTGGGCCTGACCGCCTGGGTGGAGGGGCTGGTCGACGGGATCCACACCCGGGTGGGCGAGCGGGGCGAGGGCCTGTCGGTCGGCGAGCGCCAGCTGGTGGCCCTGGCCCGGGCCCAGCTGGCCGACCCCGGGCTGCTGGTCCTCGACGAGGCGACCTCGGCCGTCGACCCGGAGACCGAGACAACGCTGGAGCGGGCCATGGAGCGCCTGGCCGCCGGGCGGACCACGGTCAGCGTGGCCCACCGCCTGTCCACGGCCGAACGGGCCGACCTGGTGCTGGTGTTCGACGACGGCTGGATCGTGGAGTCGGGACCGCACGACGAGCTGGTGGCCCTCGGTGGGGTGTACTCGGGCCTGTACGCCTCGTGGCTGGGCGGGACCCGGGACCCGGCGTGACCGGGGACCCGATCGACCCCATCGACCCGGAGGCGGGACGCTCCGCGGACGAGTGGGACGCCGTGGTGGCGGGCCTCCCGGTGGTGTCCGATCCGTGGCCGCCGCGGGGACCGGTCGTGCTGGTCGCGCCGCATCCGGACGACGAGCTGCTGGGGGCGGGGGCCACGCTGGCCGCGGCCTGCGATGCCGGGACCGAGGTGCGCGTGGTGGCGGCCACCGACGGCGAGATGTCCCATCCCCACCTGTCGGACGACGGACGGGCCGCGCTGGTGGTCCGGCGACTGGCCGAGACGGCCGACGCCTACGCCGCGGCCGGCATCCGGGCCGACCGGGTCCGGCTGTCGTTGCCCGACGGTGGCGCGGCCGGACGGGAGGCGGACCGGTGGGAGGCCGACCTGGCCGAGGGTCTGGCGCCGATGCTGGACGGTGCGGCCACCTGCCTGGTGCCGTGGGCGCACGACGGCCATCCCGACCACGACGCCTGCGGTCGGATGGCCCGGCGCCTGTGCGCCGACCGGGGGATCTCGGTGGTCGAGTACCCCGTCTGGTCGTGGAACTGGGACGACCCGGCGTCGCCCCGGATCCCCTTCCACCGGGCCGCCCGGTTCGACCTGGCCGGTGGGGACGCCGGGGACCTCCATGTCCGCAAGCAGGCGGGGCTGGCTGCCTACGCCAGCCAGGTCCAGCCCGAGGACGGCAACCGGCCGGTCCTCCCGGTGGCGTTCCTGGCCCACTTCGCCCGCCCCGCCGAGGTGTTCCTGCTCCCGGGAGCGTGAGCCGCGTGTCACGCGGGCGCGCTGCGAACCGGCCGACGGGTCGTCGGTAGCCTCGGACCGACCCTCCGGCCGTGCCCACCGGGCAGCCGGTCCCCCTCGACGACAGGACCCACCGTGAGCACGACCCCCGTCCGCGTGGCCGTCACCGGCGCCGCCGGCCAGATCGGCTACAGCCTCGTCTACCGCATCGCCAGCGGCGCCCTGCTCGGCCCCGACCAGCCGGTCGCGCTGCAGCTGCTGGAGATCCCGCCGGCCATGGGCGCGCTCGAGGGCGTGGCCATGGAGCTCGATGACTGCGCCTTCCCGCTGCTCACCGACATGGTCCTCACCGACGACCCGGGCACGGCCTTCGACGCGGCCAACGTGGCCCTGCTGGTCGGCTCCCGACCCCGGACCAAGGGCATGGAGCGCCAGGACCTGCTGGAGGCCAACGGCGCCATTTTCACCGTGCAGGGTCGGGCGCTGAACGACCGGGCCGCCAATGACCTGAAGGTGCTGGTGGTCGGCAACCCGGCCAACACCAACTGCCTGATCGCCATGAACAGCGCCCCGGACGTCCCCGACGAGCGCTTCACCGCCATGATGCGCCTCGACCACAACCGGGCCATGACCCAGGTGGCCCAGAAGCTGGGCGTGCCGGTCACCGAGGTCTCCAACATGACCATCTGGGGCAACCACTCGGCCACCCAGTACCCGGACCTGTTCCACTGCCAGGTCGGCGGGGGTTCGGCGGCCGACGCGGTCGGCGACCAGGCCTGGCTGGAGGGCGAGTTCATCCCCACCGTGCAGCAGCGCGGCGCGGCCATCATCGAGGCCCGCGGGGCGTCGAGTGCGGCGTCGGCGGCCAACGCGGCCATCGACCACGTGCACGACTGGGTGCTGGGCACCGCCGAGGGCGACTGGGTGAGCATGGGCGTCCCCTCGGACGGCAGCTACGGCGTGCCCGAGGGCCTGCTGTGCGGCTTCCCGACCCGCTGCGAGGGCGGCGAGTGGTCGATCGTGCAGGGCCTGGAGCTGGACGAGTTCTCCCGGGCCCGGATCGACGCCTCGGTGGCCGAGCTGGAGTCCGAGCGCGAGATGGTGCGGGGCCTCGGCCTGATCTAGGCCCGTTCCTCCCAGGCCACGGAGTCGCCGACGCCGAGGTCGGCGTCGTTCAACGCCACGCAGGTCAGCCCGCCGCGCCAGTCGGTGGACATGGCGGCGCGCAGGCCGTCGTGGGCGGCGTCCATGAACCGGCAGGGCTTCGTCTCGCCGGTCACCTCGAGGCGGGCGTCGCCGATCCGCAGCACCCGTCCGGCCGTGTCGGCCAGCCCGGTCAGCCCGGTGACGACCAGGTTGGCCCGCCGCACCTCGGCGTCGAGCGCGGCACCGGCCTCGGCGTTGGCCGCCTCCCAGTCCTCGAGGGCCAGCACGGTGACCTGACGGTGGCCGCCCCGCTCGGCGTTCCCGGCCAGACCGTGGTCGGCCAGCGTGCGGGCGGCGGCCACCTCGTGCATGGGCTCGCCCTTGACCGGTTTGAGGAGGATGCGGACCAGTTCAGCCATCGTCCGATCCTCGCACGCCGGGGGCCGGAGGCCCGAGGCCACCGAGGTCGTCGAGGATCCCCCGGGCGGCGACCAGCACCCGGGGGTCGCCGCTCATGGCCAGGTCGCCGTCGATGACGGCCCGCAACGGGTCACGCGACCCGTCGGCCAGGGCCGCGGCGGTGGTCCGGTCGGTGCGGAAGCCGGCGTCGGGATCGTTGGCCGGACCGGCGACCACCCGGACGGTCCCGTCGGCCACCACGAGGTGCCAGGTGGCGCCGCCTTCGATCCGGTACTCGACCACGAGGGAGACGTCGTCGGGCACGGTGCGGTCGCGGGCCACGGCCGCCATGGCCTCGATCCACGCCTCGGTGAAGGGCTCCACCACGGTGGCGCAGCCTAGGGGTGCCACGACTACGGTCCCGGCCCGACGCCGGAGAGGGGCTCGTCCGAGGGGGACGCCGTGACAGACAGCGAGACCGGCGAGGTGGGCCGGGGCCAGAAGGCCTGGGACTTCGGCACCGTCCGTGGCCGCTGGCGACGCCTCGAGGGCCCCGAGGACGTGCTCGGCCTGATGGATGGCGACGACCTGGACGGTGACCCCGGCCTGGTGGCCGTGGTCCGCGACGCCGGGGCGACCTTCCTGGGCCCCGTCTTCGACGAGCTGGCCGGCGTGGTCTGCACCGGGGGCACCATCCGCAGCCACATCGGGATCATCAGCCGCGAGTACCGGGTGCCCGGCATCATCGGCACGACGCTGGCCGTCGAGCCGCCCGACGGGGCCGTCGTCGAGCTGGACGCCACCGGATCCGACGGCGTCGTCCGCCTCGTCGAACCGTGAGCGACGCCGACCCGGCCACGGCGACCGAGGCGATGCGCCTCGAGGTGAACGGCTGGCTGGACGCCATCAACCCGGTCACCCGACGCCTCGTGGCCGAGCGGACGGCCTATGACTCGCAGCTCATCCCGGTCACCCAGTACGTCACAGTGTCGTGCATCGAGGCGTTCCTCCGGTACCCGGCGGCGGTGGCCACCATCACGGCGGCCATGTCGCCGGCCGAGATCGGTGCCGCCGCCCGCGTGCCGGGCTGCCAGGCCGACTCGGTGTTCCTGTGGGGCGTGGCCAACTTCCACCTCATCGGCCGCAACGTGATGAACCTCGTGGACCCGTCGATCGACGCCGGTCCGGAGGGCCTGGCCCGGACGCACGCCGTCCTCGACTTCTGGGCCGGGGCGTCGCGGGCCTACCGGGGCGGCGACCACCTCCACGGCGCCGAGGTCGGTGACCGCGTCGACGTGCTGCCCGACGACGTCGTCGAGGCGTTGGTGGCCGGGGCGACGCCGGTCGACGACGAGCGCCGGGCCCGGATCCGTCGGGCCAACGCGGCGATCGTGAACCACCTGTTCCTGCTCTACTTCGACACCCGGGTGGGCCACGCCGACAGCGGGCCGTACCGACTGGACGACGGTCGAACGGTGATCGTGCGCGACTACCACCGGGTGGCCGAGAGCGACCTGGCGTGGTCGTCGGTGGCCGCCGGCGTGCCGTTCTCGAACCTGACCGCCGTGCTGGTGCTCGACGCCGACGTCGACGTGCGCGTCACCGACTTCGGCACCACCGTCTCGGATCCCGAGGACTACCTGGAGCACCTCGTGGGCTTCGGGGTGGGCACCACCGACGGCGTGGCACCCGGTGGCCTGCCCCGTCCGTTGACCGATGACGAGTTCCAGCGGTTGGCCGCCGAGGCGAAGGCCGCCCAGCGCCGTCACTACCGCGACATCGTGGCCATGGACCGGGACCGACGGATCGCCTGCGGGGCGTACGTCTACTTCACGTTCCTCCGGCCGTTCGCCGAGCTGGCCGGCGTGGCCCACGACATCGACTGGTCCTGTCCCCGCGACACCCCGGCCGACCTGTACCCGTTGGTGACCGCCGAGATGGATCCGCCCGAACGCGACACCGACGCCGATCCGTACCCGCTGTACCCACCCGTCGACGGGCCCGCGGCGACGGCCGAGGGCGGGATGTTCGGCCGGATGGTGGACGGAGGCTGACCGCCGGGATGCCCGAGCACCGGTTGGCCTGGTGGTGGCGCGGAGGCCTCGCTGGGGGCCTGTCCGGGGGGATGGTGCGCCTGGCCGCAGCCGGGGGCCGGCCGGCGGCGTTCGAGTGCGGCCTCCTGCCGGGCGGCGGTCGGACCGTGCTGCTGGCCGACCACGCGGTGCCGGCCCCGTCGGGCGGGGGGATGGAGCTGCGTGCCCCGGGCCTGTGGGCCGAGATGGTCGTGGAGGAAGCCGACGAGCACCTGTCGGTCGGGCTGGAGGCGTTCGCGGTGGCCGTCGACGATCCCGACGACGCCTGGCGGGGTGGCCCCGACCACCTGTTCCGCGGCGAGCGGCTCCCGGTGGGGCTGGACCTGGGGGCCGAGCGCGTCGCCGAGCCCGTGGTGCTCGGCGGGTCCGCCGGGGCCATGGCCGTCCCGTGTCGGGTGGTCGGCGAGGTGCTGTTGGCCGACGAGGTCCACGACGTGGATGGCTGGGGATGGTGGGTGGCCGGTCCGGTGGCAGGTCCGATGTCGGGCGCCCTCGCCCTGGGCCGAGACGACGAGGGCGGATGGATGGCCACCGGCGTCCCCGACGCGGTGGAAGTGGTGGGCCGGGCCCCC
>JAERSW010000086.1 GCA_016845305.1 Acidimicrobiales bacterium | reverse complement strand
GTCCGGTGTCGAGGCGCGGCGTGCGGTGCGCCTGTCGGATGCGTTGGAGGCCCTGCCGGCGGCGGCGGAGGCATTGGCGGATGGTCGGATGTCGACGGGCCATGCGGTGGCGTTGGCCGGTGGGGTGTCGTGGTTGAACCGCCCCGAGGCGGCGTTGGACGACTCGCTGGTGGCGGCTGCCGCGTCGCAGTCGGTTGACGAGTACCGGGCGACGGTGCAGGCGTGGGACCAGGAGGCCAGTGGTGACGCTGACGGGTGTCGTCTGGCGGCGCGTCAGCATCGGCGTCGGAAGGCGTCGTGGTGGACGGCTGCCGACGGAATGGTGCGAATCGAGGCGGACCTGGCGCCGGATGCCGGTGCGGTGGTGACCGGTGCGTTGCGGTCGTTGTCGGAGCATCTGTGGCGGACCGAGGACGACCGGTCGGGTGATGCGGCGGTGGATGCGGGTCTGGTGCGGTCGACGGGGCAGCGCAACGCCGATGCGATGGTCGAGCTGGCCCGCCGGGCCACGTGCCGTGCCTCCGGTCCGGAAGCCGGTGCGGCCGATGGCGCGGCCGGTCCTTCGATGGCGGGTCGTCCCAGCGTGGACGTGGTGGTGACCGTGGGCCTGGACAGGCTCCAGATGGTCCCGCCGATGACCCGGGCCGGCGGGGGAGTGGGCCGGTGCCAGCTCGCCGACGGGACGCCGCTCGGTGTGTCCGCGGCCCGGCGCCTGGCGTGTGACGCAGGCGTGATTCCGGTCGTGCTGGGTTCCGATGGCGACGTGCTCGACGTGGGGCGTCGGACCCGGACGGTCAGTCGGGCCCTGCGGACCGCCCTGGTGGTCCGTGATGGGGGCTGCACGTTCCCGGGCTGTGATCGGCCCGAGGCGTGGTGCGATGCGCACCACCTCCTCCACTGGGCCGACGGCGGCCCGACGAGTCTCGAGAACCTGGTGCTGCTGTGCTCGGCCCACCATCACGCCGTCCACGACGGCGACTGGACCCTGGCCCGGGCCCCCGACGGCGGCTGGAACTACCGGTCACCCACCGGACGGGACCACCCCGCCGGCCGGGCACCGGCGAGGCAGGCCTCGAGGGAGTCGGGCGTCCCGTCGACCAGGCCCAGGGCCTCGGCGGGGCCCAGCTCCAGCAGGTCGCCGTAGTCGGCGTCGAGGATCCCGGCGACGGCGGAGCCCACCCATGAGTCGTCGCGCCCGTCGCCGGCTGCGGAGGTCTCGCCGCGCCCGGCGTCGGCAGCGAAGCCGGTGATCACCGCCATGCCCGTGGGGCCCACGTCCAGGGTGGTCACGGTCAGGTCGGGACGGTGACGCCGCAGCAGGACCACCGCCTTCCAGACGTCGCCGCTCCAGATCGTGGTCGTCCGTTCGCGGGTGGACGTCTCGGCGTCGATGGGGACCACGTCGTGGACCAGCACGATCGTCCCGGGATGGGCGAGGCGCTCGATGGCCAGCACGTCGGCCAACGCCACCTCGAACAGGTGGAGCCCGTCCACGAAGGCCAGGTCCAGCGGCGCGCCCAGGAGCCCGGCCACGTCGTGCTCGGCGAAGAACGCCTCCGAGGTGGCCGGGACCACCGTCCAGTCCGGATGGTCGAGGGCGTCCACCTTCGGCTCCGGGTCCACGCCGACGATGCGCGTCGACGCCCCCACGAGGCGCAGGGAGTGCCCCTCGTTCACGCCCACCTCCAGGTAGGTCCGGGGCGCCAGACGCCGGTGCACGTCGGCCAGCAGGTGGAAGTACGTCGGATAGCGCACGTCGCTCCGGCCGCCTACCGCTCCCGGCGCCACCACACGCCGGTCCAGTCCACCTCGTGGATCGGCTCGATGACGCCGTGCGCCTCGCGGTAGTCCGTCACCGCCCGTCGACACGGCTCGAACGCCCCGTAGTCGTCGACGATCAGGATCCCGCCCGGCGCCAGCTTCGGATACAGGTTCTCCAGCGCCTCCCAGGTCGACTGGTACAGGTCACCGTCGAGCCGCAGCAGGGCCAACTGCTCGATGGGCGCCGTCGGCAGGGTGTCGCAGAACCAGCCCTCCAAAAAACGGACCCGGCCGTCCAACAGGCCGTAGCGGGCGAAAGCCGCCTCCACCTCGGAGCGCGACACGGCCAGCGCGTCCACGCCGGACAGGTCCACGCCCTCGTCGGCCGGCCACCGCTCGGCGTCGGGAGCGGGCAGGCCCCGGAACGAGTCGGCCACCCAGACCCGCCGCTCCGCGTCGCCCCACGCCTCGAGTGCCGCCCGCATCAGGATGGTGGCCCCGCCCCGCCACACGCCCGTCTCGCACAGGTCGCCGGGAACTCCGTCGTCCAGCACCGTGGCCAACGACTCGGCCAGGTTCTCCATCCGGAGGCGCCCGATCATCGTCTCCGCCTCGCTGGGCCAGTCCCGCCCCTCGGCCCGGATCGCCGGATCCACATCGCTGCCAGGGCCGCGATCCTCCGACTCGGGGAACAACTCCCGGGTCAGGCACCCGATCATCAGGTCCAGATGGCGACGCCGCAGGCCCCCGAGGGGATCTCCGCTCACTCGGCCGGCTGGTACTGCTCGAGGGCGCCGCTATCGAGCAGGGCGTCCACCAGGCCGGGGTCCATGCCCAGATCCCCGACGCAGAAGGACCGGGTGTGCTCGCCGATCATCGGCGCCGGTTCCTGTCGGGGCCGGGGCATGGCCGACCCGGTGAAGCACGAACCCTCGAAAGTCGTGGTCCCGGTCAGGCCCGGCTGGTCGATCTCGGCCAGGAAGCCCCGGGCGGCGAGGTGCGGGTCGGCCACCTGGTCCACCGTCCGCACGAGGCGCCCCGCCGGAACGCCCTCGGCCTGACAGCGATCCTGGACCTCGCCGGGGGCGAGGCCGACCGTCCATTCGCTGACCCGGTCGTCGAGGACCCGCCGGGCCGCATCGCGCCCGGCGAAGTTCCCGAAGGCGGGGTCCCGGGCCCACTCCGGGTCGCCCATGGCCCGGCGGAGCCCGGCCCAGTCGTCGTCGTCCCGCACGCAGACCACCGCCCACTGCTCGTCGCCGGCACACGGGTACACGCCCCACGGCGCGCCCTCGGGCGAATCGTTGCCCCGGGGCCGTGCCGAGCCGGGCGCCAGGTCCTCCAGGAGGAACAGGTCCGCCAGGGTGGCCATCATCGCCTCTACCTGGGCCACCTCGACGTGGGCGCCCGATGCCCCACGGTCCCGACCGATGACCGCCGCCAGCGCCCCGATGGCACAGATCCGGCCCGCCAGGTGGTCGGGGTGGATGGCATTGCTGCCGGGCGGCCCCTCGCCGTCGTCGAACGCCCACAGCCAGCTCAGCCCACCGGCAGTCTGGAGGGTCGGTCCGTAGCCGCTCCAGCCGGCCTGCAGGCCACGGGAGCCCATCAGCTGGCTGCTGACCATGACCAGCGACGGATCCCGCTCCCGAAGCGCCTCCCAGCCGATCCCGAGGCGGTCCATGGTCCCCGTGGAGTTGTTCTCGACCACCACGTCGGCCCACTCCACGAGGGGGTCCAGCACCGAGGTGGCCTCCGGGTGCTTCAGGTCCAGGCCCAGGCACCGCTTGTTGCGGCTGGACGAGGCGAACGACGCCGTCATCTCGCCGCCGAGGACGATCCGGATGAAGTCCGGGTAGGCGTGGCTCTCCACCTTGACGGTGTCGGCGCCGTACTCGGCGAGGATGCGCGAGCACTCCACGCCCACGCCGCCGTGCCCGAAGTCGGCCACCCGAAGGCCCTCCAGCGGGAGGGATCCGCCCGCGCCGGACGACGTGTCGTCCAGCGACGACGCCAGCGAGAACCGGGGCCCGGTGAACTCCGCAGGGTGCTCGCCCAGCGAGGGGGCCCGTGTCCGGTGGCCGACCCGGCGGCCGTCGACCTCCCACAGCCCGGAGACCATCGCCCCGCTCGTCGCGTCCTCGGAACCGGTCGGGCCCGGGGCCACCTCGGTCCGCAGGAACGTGCCCCGGGAGGCGAAGTGCTCGTCGGCCAGGACCTCGCCCGGCGACAGCAGGGGAGTGGCCACGATGCCTCGCCGCTGGGCCTCCCGGCAGCCCTCCACCATCTCCAGCCCGGCCCAGTGCTCGGCGTACAGCGGGTTGATGACGTCCAGGTTCATCAGCCGGTTGAAGAAGCCGGCCCAGTACTCGTCGGCGAACGCCTCCGGCGAGCCCATCCACTCCCACAGGGCACGCCACTGGCCGGGGGCGATGACCACCAGGCGCACCTTGCCGTCGGCACAGTCGACCGTCGGGTACATCGGGCTGTCCCCGGACCGGACGGCCGGCGGCAGCGAGCCCCGGTTCAGGGTGTCGCTGGCGTTGGCGATGCCCCACGTGTTCATCTGGGCCAACGCCTCCAACGCCGAGACGTCGAGGTGCTGCCCACCGCCGCCCCGGGCACGGTGCACCAGGCCGACGAGGACGGCGAGCGCTCCGGCCACCCCCACGGTGTCAGACGCCAGGGCACCGGGGAGCAGCAGCGGGGGCTTGCCGGGAACCCCGCTGAGGTGCAGCCATCCCGACAGGCCGAACAGGACGTCGTCGGTCACCACCAGGTCGCGGTCGGGGCCCGTCTGGCCGAGGTCGGACAGCGAGGCCACCACGAGGCCCGGGTTGGCGGCCAGGAGGTCGTCCGGTCCGACGCCGAGGGCGGCCAGGTGCCCCGGTCGGAACGACTCGACCACCACGTCGGCCTCGCCGGCCAACGCCAGGAGCCGTGCGCGGCCGTCGTCCGTGGTCAGGTCCAGGACGGCGCTGCGCTTGTTGGCGTTCCGCACCGCGAAGTGCAGCGAGAAGGCTTCGCTACCTGTGCTGCCTGCGCTGCCCGAACCGGGGGCGAAGGGCGGACGGCGGCGGCTGGCCGCGCCCTCCGGGGGTTCGATGCGCAGCACGTCGGCCCCCAGGTCGGCCAGCAATCGTCCGCACAGGTCGCCCCGGACGTCGCACAGGTCCAGGACGCGCAGGCCCGCCAGCGGCATGTGGTTCGGCGGTCCGGCCGTCGCCTCGGTCCCGCGGGAGGTGGCGTCGCTGCTCATGCGTCCGCGGGTCTAGCACCCGTCGCTGGCGCCGTGGGACCCGGGACTACCCTTCGCCCGTGCGACACCTCCGCCCCAGGACCACCGGGCCGGGCGGCACCCCGCGGCGACGGTCGCTCGCCGTCCGGCGGGTCGTCCCGGTCCTGGCGTCACTCCTGGGGCTCGCCCTCGTGGCCGGGCCGGCGGGTGCCGTGGAGGACACCGACGACATCCGCGACGCGCGTGACAAGCGCAGTGCGGCCAAGAACCGGGCCGCCGACGTGGCCGAGGAGCTGGAGCTGGTGGAGGCCGCCGATGACGAGGTGTCCGGCGCCCTCCAGTCGCTCGACGAGGCCGTGGCCATGCAGGAGGCCCGGATCCTCGCCGCCCGCCAGGCCATCGAGGCCGCCGAGGCCGAGGCCACGCTGCGGTGGGTCCAGGCCGACGAGATCCGGGACGAGGTGGCCGACCTGCGTCGTCGCATCCAGGAACTGGCCGTCGACGTCTACATCGGACGGATCCGACCCGGCAGCCTGCTCGAGTCCGACGACCTGACCGCCGGGGTCCGGCGTGCGGCCATCCTCGACGCCGTCACCGGTGATCGGGGCGACCTGGTCGACCGCATGCGGGCGCTCGAGTCCGACCTGGAGGACGTGGCGCTGTCGGCCGACGACGCCATCCGCGAGGCCGAGATCCGCCAGCGGGAGCTCGAGTCGTCGATCAAGGTCCTGGACCGCCGGATCGCCGCCAAGCAGGACGTCCAGGACGAGCTCCGGGACCGGATCGCCGACTACGAGGAGCAGATCCGGAAGTTCGAGCGGGAGGAGTACCTGATGGCGATCCTCATCGAGAACCTGATCGCCGAGGAGCTCCGGAAGTCGGCCCCCGACCTCACCAAGGAGTCCGGCCAGGGCTTCATCATGCCGATGGAGGGCAGGGTCGGCTCCGGCTTCGGCATGCGCACCCACCCCATCTTCGGCACGAAGCGGATGCACAACGGCATCGACATCGGTTGTGTGCGGGGCCAGCCCATCTGGTCGGCCAAGGCCGGGAAGGTGATCTTCGCCGGCTGGAAGAACGGCTACGGGAACGTGGTGCTGATCGAGCACGAGGGCCCGGTCATCACGCTGTACGCCCACCAGGACAAGCTGCACGTGTCGGCCGGATACGCCATCGGCAAGGGCGACGTGATCGGCACGTGCGGCTCCACCGGCTGGTCCACCGGCCCCCACCTGCACTTCGAGGTCCGCACCGGCGGCGAGCCCAAGGACCCGATGATCGTGCTCCCCGGCTAGGAGCGCACCGGTCGGGGAGCGTGCCCCGATGATCGTGCTCCCCGGCTGAAAACCACCGGGAGGGGCCCCGAAGGACCCCTCCCGAAAGCGTTTCTGGCGACCGGGGCTCCGGCCCCGGGAGTGTGCGCTAGCCGACGAACGCCGAGGCGAACACCAGCGACACGATCGTCATCACCTTGATGAGGATGTTCATGGCCGGACCCGAGGTGTCCTTGAAGGGGTCACCCACGGTGTCGCCGACCACGGCCGCCTTGTGGCACTCGGAACCCTTGCCGCCATGGGCGCCGGTCTCGATGTACTTCTTGGCGTTGTCCCACGCACCACCGGCGTTGGCCATGAAGATGGCCAGGCAGAAGCCGGCCACGAGCGCACCGGCGAGGAACCCACCCAGGGTGTTCACGCTGATGAAGCCGAGCACGAGCGGCACGACCACGGCCAGGGCGCCGGGGACCAGCATCTCCTTGAGCGAGGCGGCCGTCGAGATGGCCACGCAGCGGGCCGAGTCCGGGTTGACGCCGGCCTGACCCTCGCGCAGGCCCGGGATCTCCCGGAACTGGCGACGCACCTCCTCGATCATCTCCTGGGCGGCACGGCCCACGGCGTCGATGGTCAGCGCCGCGAACAGGAACGGCAGCATGGCGCCGAGGAACAGGCCGATGAAGACCTCGACCTCACCGACGTTCAGCGACAGCGAGCCGCCGGCCTGGGCCACGGCGAACTCGAAGCTCTTGAACAGCGCCAGGGCGGTCAGGGCGGCGGAGCCGACGGCGAAGCCCTTGGCCACGGCGGCGGTGGTGTTGCCGAGCGAGTCCAGCGCGTCGGTGACCTCGCGGACCGACGGGTCCAGCTCGGCCATCTCGGCGATGCCGCCGGCGTTGTCGGCGATCGGGCCGTAGGCGTCGACGGAGACGACCACGCCGGTGGTGGCCAGCATGCCGATGGCGGCCACGGCGATGCCGTAGATGCCGCCGTCCAGGGCGCCGATCGAGTCGAACGCCATCTCGCCGCCCCAGTAGGCGACGCCGACGCCGATGGCCAGCAGGCCGACCGACGCGGCGACCGACACCATGCCGGCGGACACGCCGCCGAGGATGGTGGTGGCCGGGCCGGTCTCGGTCTGGCCGGCGATCTTCTTCACCGGGCCGAAGTGGTCCGAGGTGTAGTACTCGGCGGTCTTGCCGAGCGCCCAGCCGACCAGAAGGCCGCCGATCACGGAGATGGCGAGGCCCATCGGGTTGTCGAAGGCGTCGTTGTCGCCGAACAGCCAGGCGGCGATGCCGAGGGTGGCCACCACGGTGAGGCCCATGGCCACGTTGGTGCCCATGTGCAGCGCCCGCGACAGCGCCTTGGTGTCAGTCGACGAGCCGCCCTTGACGAGGAACGAGCCGATGATCGAGGCGACCATGCCGGCCAGGGCGATGGCCATCGGGAAGCTCAGCAGCGAGATGTTCGTCGTGGCGCTGGCGTGCTCGGCGCCGAGGCCGAGGGCGAAGGCGACCAGCGAGATGGGGGCCAGGATCGACCCGGCGTAGCTCTCGAACAGGTCGGCGCCCATGCCGGCCACGTCGCCCACGTTGTCGCCCACGTTGTCGGCGATGGTGGCCGGGTTCCGGGGGTCGTCCTCGGGGATGCCCGCCTCGACCTTGCCGACCAGGTCGGCGCCGACGTCGGCGGCCTTGGTGTAGATGCCACCACCCACACGGGAGAACAGGGCGATGGACGAGGCGCCGAGGCCGTAGGCGGTGACGACCTCGAAGGCGTCGTCGACCTCGAGGGCCAGGACGAAGACCACGTAGACGGCCATGAGGCCCAGCAGGGCCAGGCCGGCCACCGAGAAGCCCATGACGGCGCCACCGCGGAAGGCGATGGGCAGCGCCCGGGCCGGGCCGTCCTTGGCCGCCTCGGTGGTGCGGGCGTTGGCCATGGTGGCCACCGTCATGCCGACGTAGCCGGCGAGTGCCGACAGCACGGCGCCGACGATGTAGGTGACGGCGGCGGCCGGGGCGATCAGCGCCGCGATCAGGATGGCCATGATGACCACGAACACGGAGACCCAGCTGTACTCCTTCTTCAGGAAGGCCCGGGCTCCCTTCTGGATCTCGGTCATGAGGAAGGTCATGCGCTCGTCGCCGGGCGACGCGGCCTTCACGTTGTTGAAGAAGAACCCGGCGAGCAGCAGGCCCAGGAGGGCCGACGCGCCTGCGAGGTAGGGGATGGCGTCCAAGGAAGGGTCTCCTCAGGTGTGGGGGACGGTTCACGGCCCGCCCCGGCAGTCGGGGCAGGCGGGTCTCCGGAGTCGTTCCGGGACCGGGTTGACTCTAGTGAGCCGG
>JAERSW010000085.1 GCA_016845305.1 Acidimicrobiales bacterium | reverse complement strand
CCCCCTCCCCGGGGTCGCCCCCACCATCGGGAGCCCCACCACCAGGAGTCAGGCCCACCACGTGGACCGGCACGTCGGGGGCCAGGGCCCGCACCACGGCGGCCACCTCGGCGGCGGCCACCGGCTCCTTGTCGGCCTTGGTGAGCACCACGGCCACCTCGGCGCCGCTGTCCCACGCCACCACGAGGAACCGCTCCAGGCGCCCCGGCGGCAGCGGCCGGTCGAGACCGTGGACGATGAGCACCCGGTCCACGTTGGCCACCAGCACCTGCTCGACCACCGCCTCGGACGGGTCGCGCCGCGACACCGTGTTGGCCCGCTCCAGCACGCGCCCCACCACCGGCCCCAGATCCGGCTCGTCGACGACGACCACCCAGTCCCCGGTGGCCGGCGCCACGAGGTCCTGGGCCCGTTGCGAGTCGGACAGCACCCGGATCCGACCCTCGTCGACCACCACGTCGACCTCGCCCCGGTCGACCCGCACGATCCGGCCCAGACGGCCGTCGGCGGGGCGCGGACCACCCGACCATCCGTGGGCGGCCAGCAGGTCGGACTCCATCGCCCCCGATGCTAGGGCGGGCCCGTCACCGGGGACGGTGGTACCGGGGTGCACCGGTGGGCGGCCTATCCCAGGCGCAGGGTCTCCAACGGCTCGAGGCGGGCGGCCTTCGACGACGGGTACAAGCCGGCCACCACGGCCACGCCGACCGACACCAGGGCCCAGCCGGCCAGTCCGGCGACCGAGAGCACCATGGTGTAGCCGCGTTGTTCGGCCACCCCCCACACCACTCCGGCGCCCACCAGGGCGCCGATGATCCCGCCGAACACGCCCACGACGAGGGCCTCGAACAGGAACTGGACGGCGATCGTCCCCCGGCTGTGGCCGAGGGCCCGGCGGATGCCGATCTCCGACGAGCGCTGGATCACCGAGATGGACATGACGTTGGCGATGCCCACACCACCCACCACGAGCGCCAGGCCGCCCATCATCTTGGTCAGGTTGTTGAGGCTCTCGTCGACCTGCGACTGGGCGTCCAGCAGGTCGGTCGGCACCGAGGCGTTGGCCCCGTCCGGACCACCCAGGCTGACCACGGTGGGGATCTCCTGGGCCACCATCGCCGTGTTGGTGGGTGCCCGCACGTACAAGCGACTCGGGTCGGGGTCGTCCAGCTCCCAGTCGTCGACGGCGCTGGTGAAGGTCACGAAGACCGCCGAGTCCATGGACGGCTCCAGCAGCACCCAGTCGAGCACGCCCACCACCCCGTACTGGAGGCCGTTCAGCTCGATGGTGCGCGGCTCCCCGGCCAGGTAGCCGTACTCGTCGGCCAGGTCGCGGCCGATGACCGCCACCCGGGCCCCGGAGTCGTGGTCGTAGTCGTTCAGGAAGCGCCCGCTGACCATGGGGACCTCGAGGGTCGCGGGCAGGTCGAGGCCCGAGGCGATGACCGGGACCGGGAAGGCCCGGTAGTAGTCCTCGGCGCCGGCGAACGGCACGGTCACGATGTCGGACAGCTGGCGGGTCCCGGTCACCGCGGTGACGTCGGGTAGGCGGCTGACCCGGGCCACCGCGGCGGCCTCGATCACCGGATCCTGGCCGAAGCCCATCCCGGCCGAGGCGTTGACGACGATGAGGTCGGTACCCAACTCCTGCAGCTTGGCCTTCAGGTGGCCCTTGGAGCTCTCGTTGATGCCGATGGCGGCCACGATGGCGGCCACGCCCAGGATCGGGCCCAGCATGATCAGGGCGGTGCGGATCTTGCGGGCGGTCAGTCCGCCCGTCGCCACCCCGACCAGCTCCCGGAAGCGCCTCACGACTCGTCTCCCAGGCCGCCGGAGGCGCCGGCCGCAGCCTTCCCGCCGCCGCGTAGTGCCTCGTCGGCGACGATGCGACCGTCCAGCATCGAGATCTTCCGGTGGGCCGAGTCGGCCACGTGCAGGTCGTGGGTGACGACGCAGATGGCCCGCTCCGGCGACCGCAGGTCCTCGAAGATCTGCATGACGTTCTCGGCGTTGCGGCTGTCCAGGGCGCCGGTCGGCTCGTCGGCCAGCACCACTCCGGGATCGGTCGAGATGGCCCGGGCGATGGCCACCCGCTGCTGCTCGCCGCCCGACATCTGGACCGGCCGGTGGTCGTGGCGGGCGCCGAGGCCCACCTGCTCCAGGGCGGCCATGGCCCGCTCGCGGCGCTCCCGGGACGAGAGCCCCCGGTACAGGAGAGCAGTCTCCACGTTTCCCAACGCGGTGAGGTGCGGGATGAGGTGGAACTGCTGGAACACGAAGCCGATGGCCTCGCCCCGGAGGCGGGACCGTTCGGCGTCGGCCAGGCGGGTCACGTCGGTGCCCCGCACCCGGATGGCGCCCTCGGTGGGCAGGTCGAGGACGCCGAGCAGTCCCAGCATCGTGGACTTGCCCG
Organism: Acidimicrobiales bacterium; assembly: GCA_016845305.1. Classification (GTDB taxonomy): domain Bacteria; phylum Actinomycetota; class Acidimicrobiia; order Acidimicrobiales; family MedAcidi-G1; genus UBA9410. Next base: position 11,102 of record JAERSW010000085.1, on the reverse strand, counting down.
ACCCCGACGGCCCGACGATCGACAGGTACTCGCCGGCCCGGATGTCCAGCGACACCCCGTCGAGCGCCCGTACCTGCACCTCGGTCCCGTAGACGCGCGACACCCCGTCGAGGGCCAGCACCACCTCCGGGGCCCCGGCATCCACCACGGTCACGACCGGTCGATCTCCAGGATCACGTACTCGCCGGGTGACACGCCGGACACGACCTCCACGTAGGCGCCGTCCAGCATCCCGGTCTCGATGGCCCGACGCTCGATGACGCCGTCGGCGGTGACGACCCGGACCGTCTCCTGACCACCGTCGGACAGCACGGCGGCGATGGGCACCACCACGGCGTCGACGGACTCCTCGACCACCACGTCGATGGTGACCACGGCGCCGTCCACGCCCACGAGGTCATCGACGGCCGTCACCACGCCCTCGTAGGTCTCGGTCCCGGTCGACGAGGTGGTGGCGTTGTCGTCGAGCTCGGTGATGGTGCCGGGCGACTCCTGGTCGCCGGCGTCGAGGTTGACGGTCACGTCCTGGCCGACGGCCAACTGGGCCCGGTCGGTGGGCGAGGCGGTCAGGCGGATGGTGAAGACCGGCTCGGTCAGGTCGAACAGCGGCGTGCCCTGCTGGACGTAGTCGCCCTCCTCGACCTCCACGGTGCCGACGCGCACCGGCCAGTCGGCGACCACCATGTCGCCGGGCTGGAACACCACGTCGTCGTCGATGGTGCGGATCTCCACGTCGACCGACCGCTCGCCGGCCCGCAGCAGGGCGGTCCCGGTCACCACGGCGTAATCGACGCCGGCCTGGGCACTGCCCGACACGGAGTAGGCCACGCTGGTGTCCTCGGTGGGCGCCTGGTCGGCCACGATGGTCACCGTCGAGCTCTCCCCCTCGGCCACGTCGCCCCCGCCAGCGAGGGTCAGCTCGGGAAGGTCGTGGGACTCGACGACCATCGAGGCCCGGTCCCGGTCGCTCAGTCGGTAGGCGCCGGACGGGTCGGCCAGCAGGCGGACCTCGACGGTCTCGTCGCCCTCCACGTCGTCGTCCGTGCGGATCGGGATCGACAGCGTCACCCGCTCCTGGCCGACGGACATGGTGATGTCGCCGTCGGGGGCGTTGAAGTCGGCGTCGGCGGTCGCCGTGCCCTCCACCACGTAGTACACGTCCAGGTCCTCGACCAGCTCCACGGTGGTCTCGATGGTGAAGGTGGCCGTGCCGCCCTCGCCCACCGTCTCGCCGTCGGCCCGCAGCACCAGGATCGGCTCGTCGGGCACGTCCGGGTCGTCGATGCTGACGGTGACCTCGTCGTCGTCGCCCAGTACCCACCGGGCGGCCTGGGCGACCCGCAGGGTCTCGCGGGCCGACGCCAGCCGGTAGTCGAGGCGCTGCTGCTCGTCGAGCAGGACGTCCAACTCGTCGCGGCGGTCCTGCAGCTCGTCCGACTGCTCGAGGGCGTCGTCGATGGCGTCGTCGCGGGCGGCCACCGCGGCCCGCCAGTCCAACTCGGTCACGTCGTCCAGCGCCGAGTCCAGGGCGTCGTCGCGGGCGGCCACCGCGGCCCGCCAGTCCAGCTCGGTCACGTCGTCGATGGCCGCGTCGACGGCGTCGTCGCGGGCGGCCACCGCGGCGTGCCAGTCCAGGATGGTCACCCCGTCCCTGCCGTCGGAGATGTCCTCGTCGACGTCCTCCACCTTCTGCTGGAGGTCCTCCAGCTCGGCGGCCTCGGCCGGGCTCACGTCGCCGGCACGGGCCTGGGCCTGGGTGATGATCCCGAGGCTGACCAGACGCTCCTCCACCGTGGTGATGAAGTCGGTCCCGTACGCCACCACCTCGGCGGTGTCGTCCACCTTCTGCTGCAGGTCCTCCAGCTCGGCGGCCTCGGCCGGGCTCACGTCGCCGGACAGCGCCTGGGCCCGGGTGATGATCCCCAGCCCGATCAGGCGCTCCTCGACCGTGGTCACCACCTCGGAGCCGTCGCCCACCACCTCGGCGGTGTCGTCCACCTTCTGCTGCAGGTCCTCGAGCTCGGCGGCCTCGGCGGGGGTGACGTCGCCCGATCGGGCCTGGACGGCGGTCAGGATCCCGGCGTCGACGAGGCGATCCTCGACGATCGTGACCTCCTCGTCCTCGGCCTCCAGGTCGGCGATGTCGTCGCGCTTCTCGGCGATGTCGTCGACCAGCTCGCCGACCCGGTCCAGCAGGTCGTCGACCTCCTTGCGGGCGTCGTAGACGACCAGGGTCTGCGGGGCGACGGCGGCCATCGAGTCGAAGTCGCCGGAGATCGCCACCTTCAGGTCCTCGTAGGCCTCGCGGTCGTCGTCGCGGATCGTGGCGATCTCGACGGTGGTCGACGTGGCGCCGGCCGGCAGCACGACGGTGGCGTCGGGAGCGACGTAGTCGTCGTCGACGGTCACCTCGCCCGACACCGAGATCGCGACCTCGAGGTCGGCCGGCGGCGGCACGTCGGCGGTGATGGTGACGACCACCGGCCCGCCCTCGGTGACGACCACCGACGGCGTGGACAGCGACAGCGTCGGGACGGCCGTGTCGGCCACGGCCACGGCGTCGACGACCGCAGCCGCCGTGGTCACCACCTCGGTGGTCTGGCCGGACTGGACGCCGTCGGTCGACGCCCGGGCCGGACCGATGCGCACCGACACAGCGTTGACGGCCCCGATCGTGTAGCCGACCGGGTTGGATTGCAGCGACACCGTGACGACCTCGTCGGCCTCCGGCGCCGTGCCCGCGTAGCCATGGGCGGCCTGCCAGGCGGCCAGGCCGGCCCGGGTCTCCTCGGTGTAGAGGGTGTCGACGTCGCCGACGTCATGGCCGGCGGCCACGAGGATCTCCTCCAGCTGGCGGACGTCGGCACCCTCGGAGCCGACGTCGAGGGTGCGGTAGAAGGCGAAGTCTCCGCTCACGGCCACCACCTGGCGGCCGTCCACGCTGAACAGGACCTGCCCGTCCTCGACGGTGTCGCCGTCGTCGACGGTGACCGCTCCGACCTTGCCGGGCCCGCTGGCGGTGACCTCCTGGAGCTCGTCGCGTCGCAACTCGCCCCGGATGGTGATCTCGTCGGTGAGGGTCCGGACCGACACCGACTCGGCGATGGCCCGGTCCACGCCCGGATCGACGACCACCTCGTCGTCGGCCCACGGCTGCCACACCACCGCGGCGGCCACGGCGCCGGCCAGCACCAGCAGCACCAGGATCTTCTTCATCGTCGTTCAGTCCCTCTCAGGTTCGGTCGGGGCGGTCTCGGTTCGGGGATCGGCTCGCCGGGTCACTCGTCCCCGTCGGCCAGGTTGTTCTCGCTGATGCAGGCCCGGATGTCGTCGATGTCCAGGTCGCCGTCGGGACCGAAGAAGTCCTGGCCCGGGCCCAACGAACCGTTCTCGTCGGGCACGGGGTCGCTGACCGTCCACCCCTTGGAGCGCAGGCAGCCGACCATGACGATGAACTGCTCGTTGTCCTCCCGGATCTGCTCGGGCGTCCGCCCGACCCGCGACGCCTGGAACTCCTGCATGGCATCGACGATCCCCGACTTCCCGGCACACGAAGTGAGGGCCTGGATGTAGGCGGGCTGGTTGACCGGGTCCTCGGGACCCTTGGCCGGATCGGGCCGTCCGATGAACTCCACCCCGTCGTCGGCCAGGCAGCCGTTGAACTCCTCGAGCGCGTCCATCATCTTGATGCCGGGCGGGACCTTCTGCTCCTCCAGCGGAATGGTCTCCTTGACCGTCTCCACGGTGGTGGTCGTGGCCTCGGCCGCCGTGGTGGTGGCGGCCTCCGACGTGCTGGTCGAGCCCACGCTGGTCTCCGAGGCGGTCGCCTCCTCGTCGGCCTCGTCCGTCCCCGGAGCCGCCTCGGTGGTGGTCGTCGGGGGTGCCGTCGTGGTGGTCGGCGCCACCGTCGTCGAGACCACGATCTCCGACGGACCGTCGGCGGCCACCACGGTCACCGTGCGCTGGGTCGTGTCGGCGCCCCCACCACAGGCGCCGGCCACCAGGGCCAGGGCCAGGGTCGACGCCGCCAGTGGCGCCATCGGGCGCCGCCTCCGGATCCCGTCCATCAGGTCAGTCCTCTCCCCGGGCGAGGGCGATCTCGCCCACGCAGTCCCGGATGTCGTCGGTCACGATGTCGCCGTCGGGCCCGGCGAACTGGTCGCCGGGGTTCAACAGGCCGCTCTCGTCGGGTCGCAACTCGCCGATGCTCCAACCCCGCCCACGCAGGCAGTCGGCCAGGTCGATGAAGCCCTCGTTCTCCTCGCGGATCTCATCGGGCGTCAGGTCGGCCCGCGAGGTCTGGTACTCCTGGTACACCTTCGAGATCTGGGTGCGGCTGTTGCACAACTGCAGGGCCTGCAGGTAGCCGGGCTGGTTGACGGGGTCGTCGGGACCCAACTCCGCGTTCGGGAAGCCGATCCACTCGTGGCCCTCGCCGTCGAGGCACCGGTTGAAGTCGTCGAGGGCCCCCATGAGCTTGACCCCCGGGTGGACGTCCTCCTCGGCCAGCGGAATGGTCTCCTTCACCGCCTCGACGGTCGTGGTCGGGGGCGTGGTGCTCGTCGTGGGGGCCGCCGTCGTGGCCCCCGCCGGATCCTGGTCGGCCGGCTCCGTCGCCGACGGGGCTGCGGTCGCCTCGACCGTGACGGCCGTCCCATCGTCGGTGGCCGTGGCGTCGGCGCTGGAGGCGGTCGACGGGGCCGAGGTCTCCGTCGCTGCCGAGGTCGGGACCGTGGTCGCCACCGGCTGGTCGAACGCTCCGGCCGGCACCAGCACCTCGGTGGCCTGGTCGGCGGTCAGGACGACGAGGGACCGGGCCGCACCGCCGGTCGTGGTGGTCGAACAGCCGGCCAACGCCACGATTGCCACCACCGCCGGGGCCACCACCGCCGAGGCCCACCACCGCCGGCGCACCACGGGCGCGACGACGCTGATCGGGGACGGCGACATGGCCACAGACGCTAACGACAGCCCGGTGGTCGACGGCCATCGGACGCGTGAGGGTTCCGTGATGGGCCCGCCGTCCGCCCCACGACGCGTCTGGCCACGCCCCCTCCGGGGCTCCTAGCCTCGGGGCGTGCCCGACTTCTTCCAGAACGGCGTGGTGGCCACCCTCCACGACCTGGGACGGCGACCCACCGAGGAGCTGGAGCAGGACCTGAAGGGCTGGAGCGCCACCTGCCCCATGACCCTCGTCCTCCCCTGCCTGGTCGACGACCTGGACGCACCGGCCATGGCCCGCATGGTGGAGCAGCTGGCCGCCGTGCCCTACCTCGACGAGGTGGTGGTCGGCCTCGACCGGGCCGACGTCGACGGCTTCGCCAGGGCCCGCCGCACCTTCGACCGCCTCGGGAGCCACCACCGGATCCTGTGGAACGACGGACCCCGCCTGACGGCGATCCGCGACGAGCTGTCGGCCCACGGCCTGCCCACCGGCCCGCCGGGCAAGGGGCGCAACGTGTGGTCCTGCCTCGGCTACTCCACCGCCACCGGACGGGGTGGCCTGGTGGCCCTCCACGACGCCGACGTCCGCGACTACGACCGGTCGCTGCCCGCCCGCCTCCTCCATCCGCTGGCCCGTCCCACCAGCCGGTTCGGCTTCGCCAAGGGCTACTACCACCGGGCCTCGCGGGGAGACGGCGGCGCCGGGGGCGACGGATCCGGCGGCCCGCCCCGGATGTTCGGTCGGGTGACCCGCCTGTTCGTGACCCCCCTGGTCCGGGCCATGTCGACCACCTTCGGACCGACGGGCTACCTCGACTACCTGGACAGCTTCCGCTACCCGCTGGCCGGCGAGTGCGCCATGACGGCCGACGTGGCCGCCAACCTGCGCATCCCGTCGGACTGGGGCCTGGAGCTGGGGGTGCTGGCCGAGGTCCACCGCCACCTCCCGACCAGCCGCATCTGCCAGGTCGACGTGGCCGACGGCTACGACCACAAGCACCGGGACCTGTCGGCCGACGACCCCGACCACGGGCTGCACCGGATGAGCGCCGACATCGCCAAGGCGATCTACCGGCGCCTGGCCATCGGCGGCACGGTGCTGACCGCCGAGGGCTTCCGCTCCCTGGAGGCGGCCTACGACCGCACCGCCCTGGACCTCCTCGACCGCTACGAGGCCGACGCGGCGTTCAACGGCCTGGCGTACGACCGGCATGGCGAGGAGGCGGCCATCGAGGTGTTCGCCCGCTCCATCGTGCGGGCCGGCGACGAGTTCCTCGAGGATCCGCTGGAGTCGGCGTTCCTGCCCAACTGGACGAGGATCCGGTCCGAGCTCCCGGACCTGCCCGACCGCCTGGTGGAGGCGGTGGCCGCCGACAACGACGGGACCGTGCGGTGGAGGTGATGAGAATCGAACTCACGACCTCTACGTTGCGAACGTAGCGCTCTAGCCAACTGAGCTACACCCCCGCAGGGCGGTCGATCGTATCGGGATCGGCCCGGAGGCCGGTGGGCCCGTGGGCGCCGGACGTCGGGCCGGTCAGTTGGCGCGACGGCTGAGGACCGCCTCGTCGCGCATGGCCGAGCCGGCACCGCCGAGACCGCCCATGAGCGGCCCCTGGACCCGGAACGGGACCACGGTGTCGCGTCGGTCGGCCTCCAGCTGGTGGCGCTGGGTGACCAGCACGGCGTAGCCCACCAGGGCCACGTCGACGAGGAAGTGGGCCATCCACACGGCCCCTCCGACGGCCATCCCGCCGAGGAAGGTGAAGACGGCCAGGCCGGCCAGGGTGGCCAGCAGGTCGCGGCGTCGGCGACGGGCCGACCGGGCGTCGGTGGGGATCGAGGTGGCGGCAGTCCCCACGACCCGGAGGCGTCGGGGACCGGTGCGGCGGGAGCCGGTGCGGCGGGGGGACCGGCCGGCCCCGAGGACGCCCCTTCCCACCGAGGCACCCAGCGTGCCGCCGAGCGCGGCCATCGGACGGAGCAGCACGTCGCGGTTGCGGACCACCGAGGGACCGAGGACGACGGCCCACAGCACGGCGAGGCCGAGGAGGATCAGCATCGGCTGTTCCCCGCGCCCGTGGTCGCCCCGCTCATGCCAGCCACCCTCCCGGTTCGCGCTGGTCCCTGTGGATAAGTCGGGAACGTAGTGCGGGACCGTTGGGAAATGGTGGATGATCACGCGCGCAGGGCGCGATTCTTCGCGCACAGAGCGCGAACGGTGACTGCGGAGCGTGGGACCGGGGAGGCCGGCCGACGATCAGCCGCCCGGCTCAGTCGGAGCGCTTCCAGTCCCCCGACCGACCCCCGGACTTCTCCCAGAGGCCCAGGCCCTCGACGACCATCGACCGGTCGAGTGCCTTGCACATGTCGTAGACCGTCAGGGCGGCCACCGCACAGGCGGTCAACGCCTCCATCTCCACCCCGGTCCGATCGACCGTCTCGGCCGCCGCCTCCACCTCCACCCGGTCGTCGCCCACCACCAGGTCGACGGTGACCGAGCTCAGCATCAACGGGTGGCACAACGGGACCAGCTCGGAGGTCCGCTTGGCAGCCTGGATGCCGGCCACCCGGGCCACGGCCAGGACGTCGCCCTTGGGCACCGTGCCGGCGGACAGCGCCTCGGCCGTCGCCGCCTCCATCCGGACGGTGGCCCGGGCCACGGCCCGACGCCGGGTCACGTCCTTGCCCCCCACGTCGACCATGCGGGCCTTCCCGTCCTCGTCGAGGTGGGTGAAGCCGTCGGCCCCCGACACGGTCAGCCCCCGATCTGCGACATCGACCGGGCGGGACGGATGAACTCCACCGTCCCGATGCCGTGCCCGGCCCACTTGGCGCCCACCGCCCGCTCCATCAGGTCGGACAGGTCGTCGTCGGACGCCCCCGATCGCAACAGCCCGCGGAGGTCGTGCTCGTCGACGGCGAACAGGCAGTTGCGGAACTGGCCGTCGGCGGTCAGGCGGATCCGGTCGCACGAGTCGCAGAAGCTGCGGGTCACGCTGGCCACCACCCCGATCTCCCCGCCGCCGTCCACGTACCGGAAGCGGCTGGCCGGCGCCGAGGTACGGGCCACCGGCTCCAGCGGGAAGGCCTCGCCGATGCGGGCCACGATCTCCTCGAGGCCCACCACCGCACCGTCCGACCACGCCTGGTCGGCGTCCAGCGGCATGAACTCGATGAAGCGGACGACCACGCCCCGGTCGCGACCGAAGCGGGCGAAGTCCACCAGCTCATCGTCGTTGACGTCCCGCATGACCACCACGTTGACCTTGACCGGGTCCAGCCCGGCCTCGAGCGCCGCGTCGATCCCGTCCAGCACGCGGGGCAGGTCGTCCCGCAGGGTCAGTTCGGCGAAGCGGTCGGCCCGCAGCGAGTCCAACGACACGTTGATGCGCCGTAGTCCGGCCTCGGCCAGCGGGCCGGCCAGCATCCGCAGGGTCGCGCCGTTGGTGGTCAGGGCCAGGTCCACGCCCAGGGTGGACAGGCGTCGAACCAGCTCGGGCAGGTTGGCCCGCACGGTCGGCTCCCCGCCGGTGAGACGGATGCTGTCCACGCCGTGGCGTTCCACGAGGAGCCGGGCCACCCGCTCGATCTCCTCGAACGTCAGCAACTCGGACCGGGGCAGCCACTCGAGCCCCTCGGCCGGCATGCAGTACCCACAGCGGAAGTTGCACCGGTCGGTGACCGAGATGCGCAGGTCGCGGTGGCGCCGGCCGAAGCCGTCGATCAGGGGGCGCTCCATCGGGCCAGCGTACGGCGGCCGCCATCGCCGGGCCACGGCCGGGGGGGGTCGGCGGCGGATCAGGTCAGGAGCAGGACGTCGACCTCGTCCCCGTCGGCCACCCCGTCACCGTCGGGCAGCACGGCCAGGCCGTCGGCGGCCGCCATGGCCGTCAGCTGGTGCGAGCCCTGTCCGCCGGCCGAAGCCGCCCGGAACCGACCGTCCACGGTGGACACCGCGACCCGGGCGAAGTGGACCTTGCCGTCGGGATGCCGCCCCAGCCCGCCGTCCACGACGGCCCGGACCCGCCGGCGGTCGACCTCCGCGTGGCCGCCCATGGCCCGCAGGGCCGGACGGGCGAACAGCTCGAAGGACACCATCGACGACACCGGATTGCCGGGCAGGCCGAAGACCGGCACGCCGTCGACCAGGCCGAAGGCCAGCGGCTTGGCCGGCTTGATGGCCACCTGCATCCACCGCATGTCGCCGATCCGGTCGAGCACCACCTTCACGTAGTCGAAGTCGCCCATCGACACGCCCCCCGAGGTGAGCAGGGCGTCGCACGAGGCCACCCCGTCGACCAGGGCCCGCTCGATGGCCGCCTCGTCGTCGGGCACCCGACCCAGGTCGACCGGCTCGACGCCCATCTCGGCCAGCAGGCCCAGCAGCGAAGGCCGGTTGGCGTCGCGGATCTGGCCCCGGGCCAGCGGACCGGCGCCCTCCCGGAGCTCGTCACCGGTGGACGCCACGCCCACCCGGAGGCGACGCCAGACCGGAACCCGTTCCACGCCGATGCTGGCCAGCACCCCGAGGTGGCCGGGGCCGAGCTCCGTCCCCGCCCCGAAGGCCTCGTCGCCGGCGGCCAGGTCCTCGCCCGGATGGCGCACGTGGTTGCCGGAAGGGACCTCCACGTCGACCCGCACCCGGTCGTCGCCCACCCGTTCGGTCCGCTCGACCATGACCACCGCGTCGGCCCCGGGAGGCATCGGAGCCCCCGTCATGATCCGGGCCGCGGTGCCCGCTCCGACCGTGATGCCGTCGGCCACCGGGTCCATGCCGGCGGCCACCGTGCCGACCACGGGCAGCTCCACCGGGGCGCCCACCGTGTCGGCGGCCCGCACGGCGAACCCGTCCATGGCCGTGTTGGCGAACGGGGGGACGTCCTCGGGCGAGGCCACCGGGGTGGCCAGCACCAGGCCGCGGGCCCCGGCCAACGCCACCTCGGCCGCCTCGGGGGCCGGGCATCGGCCCAGGACGTGGGCCCGGGCCTCGGCGAGGGGGATCACGGGGCGGACGGGCCCGGGAGGGCGGAGGCGGTCATCGTCCGAAGCCCCGCTCCTCGCCGGACGCCAGGCGACGGATGTTCCCCTCGTGGCGGACCAGCACCACCGCGCCGATCCCGGCGGCCACCAGGAACTCGCACCAGCCCCGACCGGTGGCCGCCACCCCGGCCGGCAGGGCGGCGGCGATCACGATGGACCCCAACGAGGCCTTGCCGGTCACCCGGGCCACCACGACGAACAGGGCGGCCACCGACAGGCCGAGGATCGGGAACAGGACCAGGGAGCCGCCGCCACCGGTGGCCACCCCCTTGCCGCCCCGGAACCTCCGGGTGGCCGGCAGCACGTGGCCGAGCGTGGCCGCCGCCCAGCAGGCCAGGCCCAACGACCGGTCGCCCACGGCCAGGCCCAGCCCGGTAGCCAGGGCGCCCTTGCCGGCATCGGCCACGAAGACCATCAGGCCGGCCCGACGGCCGGCGGTCCGGTAGACGTTGGTGGCCCCCGGGTTCCCCGAGCCCTCGGCGGTCGGGTCGATGCCCCGACGACCGGCCACCAGTTGGGCCGACGGGAGCATCCCGAGGGCATAGGCCACGGCGACCACCAGCCAGTCCATGGCCACCAGCATGCCCGACCGGCCCGGCCGACCCGTTCCCCGACGCCGGTACGATTGCGGCTTCCGCCATCGAGGAATCCGATCCAGCCATGCCCACGTACCAGTACCGCTGCCAGTCCTGCCGGGACGAGTTCGAGGTTCGCCAGTCGTTCACCGACGACGCCCTGACCACCTGCCCCGACGAGGCCTGCGGCGGCCCGGTGTCCAAGGTGTTCAGCGGGGTGGGCATCTCGTTCAAGGGCGACGGGTTCTACAAGAACGACCACGGCTCCACCTCGAAGTCGCGACGCCCCGAGTCGAACGGCACGTCTTCCGGTTCCGGCGATTCCTCGTCGGATTCCGGCTCGAAGGGCCCTGTCACGAAGGACGCTGCCTCGAAGGGCTCGGGTTCGACTGACGGGGCCTCGAAGGGCTCCGGCACGTCCGGGGGCTCGGGCTCGAACGGCTCGGCCTCCGGTTCGGGCAGCGGCGACTCGTCGAGCAGCAGCACGAGCAGCACCGCCGGCGCCCCGGCCTGACCCGCCCCGGGTCCGCCCCGGCGGAC
>JAERSW010000084.1 GCA_016845305.1 Acidimicrobiales bacterium | reverse complement strand
CAGCACGCCATCCTGACCCCCGGCCAGTGCGTCGACCTGGTGCGCGCCAACGGAGCGGCCGTCGTCCACCCCCTGTGCGGCGGCATCGACCCCGAGGTGGGCTGGGAGACGCTCCACCTGATCGCCGACGAGGTCGTCCCGGCCCTGACCGGCGCCTGACCGGCCCATACCTGACAGCCGGCGCCCATCCGGCCCGAGGAGGATCCCGTGCCCGACCTGCTGATCGAACGCGACGGACCCGTCGTGGTCCTGACCATGAACCGGCCGGCCCGCCGCAACGCCATGACCCTGGCCATGTTCGGCCGCCTGGCCGACGCCTGGGACGAGATCGACGCCGACGAGGACGTCCGGGCCTGCGTGCTCACCGGGGCCGGCGACCACTTCTGCGCCGGCATGGACCTCCGGGCCATGGCCGGAGACGTCGACGACACCGACGACTACGACGTGGCCGGTCGCATGGAACGTGAGGGCTCCGGCTGGATCTTCGACGGCCTGCTCAAGACCCGCCACCCGCGGGTCCCGGTGATCGCCGCGGTGGAGGGCAACGCCATCGCCGGCGGGACCGAGATCCTCCAGGGCACCGAGATCCGCGTCGCCGGCGAGGGCGCAACCTTTGGCGTGTCCGAGGCCCGGTGGTCCCTCTACCCGGGTGGTGGCTCGGCGGTCCGGCTCGCCCGGCAGATCCCGTTCACCGAGGCGGCCGACATCCTGCTGACCGGGAGGCACGTCACCGCCGCCGATGCGAAGGGCCTGGGCCTCATCGGCCACGTCGTGCCGGACGGGTCGGCCCTGGAGCGGGCGATGGAGATCGCGGCCACGGTGGCCGCCAACGGCCCGCTGGCCGTGGAGGCCATCCTGCGGACCCTGCGCGAGACACCCGGGATGACCGAGGCCGAGGCGTTCGCCTTCGAGGAACCGCTGAACCGCGCCGTGTTCGCGTCGGACGACGCCAGGGAGGGGCCGCGGGCCTTCGCCGAGAAGCGGGCGGCCGACTTCCGGCGGAAGTGACCGAGCCCCCGCTGGGGTTGCTAGCCGGCGTCCGACCCGGGGAGCCGGTCGGCGCCCCGGTCGAGGCCGGGGAGGGTGGGCTGGAACTCGTAGCCCCGTTCGGCGGCGTCGGCCATCACCAGGCGCTCGCACTCGGCCCACGTGGTGGCCCGGGTGCCGGGCAGGTCCCGGTTGTAGGGGGCATCGAACACGATGACCCGGTTGCCGGTGGCCCGCAGGGCCTCCACGTTGTGCGGCCCGTCGTCGACGTACAGGTCGGCGCCCACCTCGGGCTTGTCGCCCATGAAGCAGATGTCCCGGTAGGGGATGCCCACCCGGTCCAGCCAGGCCACCGTGTCGGCGATGGCCGTGGCGTGGCTCCAGTTGACGTACAGGCGGTGGGTGATGATGCGGATCCACACCCCGGCGTCCGACAGGCGCCACAACGAGTCGGCCACCCCGTCGATGATCGGCATCCAGGACAGCATCCGCCGTTCGGTGACCGCCAGGTGGTGGAGGCGTTCGAACTCCTCCGCGTCGAGCCCCCACTCGGCGAAGTCCCAGGAGCGCTCCAGGGGGAGGTCCGCGAGGGACAGGCCCAGTTCCTCGGCGACGACGGAGCGGAACGCCTCGGTGTAGTCGCCGCAGACCCCGTCCAGGTCCACGCCGAGCACGTACGGACGGTCCATGTCGGCGGCTCCCTCGTGGTCCCCGGTGGTCAGCCGGCGGTCAGGCCGCCGTCCACGGTGACGATGGCCCCGTGCATGCGGCTGGCCTCGTCGGAGGCTACGAAGGCGATGACGTTGGCCAGCTCCGACGGGTCGGCCATGGCCCGGAAGCCGATGTAGGGCTGCATGAGCGAGTAGTCGAGGTCGTCGGGCATGGAGAAGCCCCTGCTCATGGGGCTGTCCACGCCGCCGGGTGCCACGGCGTTGATGCGGATCGGCTCCTTGGCGAACTCCATGGCCAGCGAGCGGGTCATGTTGACCACGGCGCCCTTCGCCGTGGAGTAGGCGACGGTGTAGGCCTGCCCCATCAGGCCGGCGTTGGAGGCCACGTTGACGACGTTGCCGTGGCTGGCGACGAGGTGGGGAATGGCGGCCTGGACGCACCAGAAGGTGCCGGACACGTTCACCCCCATCATCCGGTTCCAGCCGTCCTCGGTGGCGTCGGCCACGTGTTCGGCCCAGGTGATCCCGGCCACGTTGGCCAGCACGTCGAGGCGCCCGTGGGTGGCCACGGCGTGTTCGACCGCCGCGAAGCAGTCGGCCCGCACGGAGACATCGCCGACGACGGTCGTCATCGGTTCGCCGGCGAGGTCGGCGACCTCGGTGGCGACCGCGGCGAGGCCGTCGGCGTCCCGGTCGAAGCCGACCACGGTGGCGCCGTCGGCGGCCATGCGCAGCGCCGTGGCCCGACCGATGCCGGACGCGGCTCCGGTGACCAGGGCCACCCTGTCGTCGAATCGTCCCATGTCAACCGACCGTACCGGTCGGCACGTCACGGAGGCCGATCGGCGGGGGCGGCCCAGGTGGGAACCCAGAGGAGGGCTCAGGTGCGCCGTTCGACCCTCCGGCGTCCACCGTCGACCACGGCCTGGTCGAACTCCCGGCCCCGTGGGCACCGGAAGGCGACGCTGATCCGGGGTGGGGCGGCCGAGGCCTTGGGCACACAGTGCTCGAAGCGCTGCTGGACCGGGCCTGACATGACGAGGAGGTCGCCCGAGGCCAGCGTCCAGGCCGTGGATGGCCCGCCGCCCCGGGGGCGGACCCGGAAGGTCCGGGGTCCGCCGAGGGAGACGAGGGCCACGTCGTCGTGGCTGCTTCCGGGACGGAACCGGTCGCCGTGCCAGGCCACCCCGTCGGCGCCGTCGCGGTAGAGGTTGGCCCAGCTGGCCACGAAGGGTCGGCCCGTCAGCCCCTCGAGGGCGTCGGCCATGGCCGCCATCTCCGGCGTCGGGGTCCGGACGGAGGTGGAGAGTCGGGGCTCCACCACCTCGTGGTCGACCATCCAGCGACGATGGGTGCGCCAGGGGAGGGCCTCCAGGAGGCCGAGGAAGAGGTCGTCGGCGCCGTCCACCCAGCCGGGACGGTGGAGGAGCCGGCAGCCGTCGTCCAGCCGGGTCTCGGCGAGGTCGGCGGCCGGGTCGCCGAGGGCGAAGGGCCGGCTCCCGAAGAGGGTGCCCTGCAGGGTGGTCGCAGAAGGTGGCACCCGTTCAGACTAGTCGAGAGACGAACAGGCGTTCGATCACCACCAACGTCGATCGATGGCTGGCCGGCCGGCCCGAAAACGGGGAAGGCCCCCGCCACCCGGAGGTGACGGGGGCCTTCGCTCGCGAGCTGGATCAGCCGCGGGCCAGGCCCTTGCCGAGCGCCGAGATGGCGGCGTCCTTCACCGGGATGAAGGCGCTGATGGCCAGGGCGGTGCCGACGTCGACGCCGAAGTCGCCCATGCCGAGGATCTCGGTCGACGCCGCGTAGCCGAAGCCACCGACGTCGCTGATCACGACGAACAGGTACGCCCAGATCAGGTTCAGGTTGGAACCCACGACCGGGATGCCCCCGAGGATGCCGTTGACCCCGACGGTGTCGAGGATGCTGTTCAGCACCGCGAGCACGCCCTGGAAGACCATCGCGAGGATGATCAGCGTGAGGATGGTTGCCATCATGATTCGGTTACCCCTTTGGTTGTCCGGCGAGCCCTGTCTCCGGTGGACCGGACCGGGACCGCTGGGAAAACGGTAAATGAGTCGGCCGCGCATTTCGCGGCAATCCGTAATGTAATCGCAACATCCGCGGTCCGTGTGACGACGGGCACTACCATCCCCGGCCCATGGAACGGCCGGACCCGAGCCCCCGCCGGCGGGCCGGTCGGCTGGTCGGGGTGCTGGTCGGCGGCCTCCTGGGTGCCTCGCTGCTGGCCCCCGACGTGGTCCGCACCTGGGCCGACACCCTTCCGGAGGGCACGGCCCGCTCGGTGGGACGGGTCTGGTCCCGCCCCGTGGCCTCGGTGGCCGACGCCCTGCGCCTCGACGCCGCCCTCCGGGGCCTCGAGGCCGTCCTCGACCGGCTGGCCGGCGACGGGACGACCCCGTCGCCCGCTCCCGCCCGGGTGGCGTCCGACGCGCCGCCCGACGCACCCCCGTCGACCATGGCGCCCCGGGCCGCCGAGCCGCTCGACCCGGTCCGGATCCTGGCGGTGGGCGACTCGCTGATGCTGGACCTCCAGTACGGCCTGGAACGGATCCTGGAACCCCGTCCCGACGTGGTCGTCGAGGGCCGTGGCGCCCTCGGCTTCGGCTTCACCGTGCCGTTCTGGGACTGGGAGGACGACGTCGTCACCGACTACGAGCGCCTCGTGGCCGAGGTCCGTCCCGACGTGGTCGTGGTGATGATCGGGGCCAACGAGTTCGAGGGCTACGCCGTCGACGGCGAGGACCTGCTCCCGGGGACCGACCGCTGGCGCGAGGTGCTGGGTGTCCGTGCCTCCGACGCGGTGTCACGGTGGCGGGCCGACGGCGCCCACGTCTACTGGTGGACGACGCCCGCCATGCGCGACCCCCGCTACCTGACCGGCGAGCTGAACGCCGTCTGGTCGGCCACGGCGGACGAATGGGGGAGCGGGGTCAGCACCATCGACAGCATGGAGGTCCTGGGCAACGCCGACGGCGCCTACCGCGAGGACCTCGTCGACGCGTCGGGTGACCGCGTGCCGCTCCGCAAGGAGCACGGCGTGCACTTCCACGAGGTGGGCGCCGACCTCCTGGCCCGCCAGCTCGAGGAACGCCTCGTGGCCGACGGCTGGCTGCTCGCCCGCTAGCCGGACCCGTCCCCGGTGGCCCCGCCGTCGGCGGTGTCGTCTGGGACCGGTCCGCGCAGCAGGGCCAGCTCCTCGGCCAGGGCCCGGACCCGCTTCTCGAGGCGGGAGAGCTCGTAGGAGAAGTGCATGGCCACCAGCAGGAGGAAGCCGATGGCCAGCATCAGGAACAGGGTGGGCTGGTACCAGATGCCGAGCCGATCGGCCACGGTGTCCAGCAGCGTGGGCACGGAGGCGGCCACGGCCAGCACCAGGCCGACGGTGAGCCAGAGCACCGTGTACTTGGCCTTGAGCACGCCCCGGCGGACCATCCGGACGATGACGGCGACGGCGACCACCGTCAGGACGGCGACGACCAGGTGGGTCTCGGTGGTCATCGGGCGACCTGCGGGGTGTGCCCCGTGGCCCGGCCGCCGGCCAGCAGCACGATGAGCAGGCGGACGAAGTGGTAGGCGAGGCGGAGGTTCCGGTTGGACGCCGTGCCGGCGGCCCGGTCGTGCATGACCACCGGGACCTCCCGGACGGTGAAGCCGCTCCTGACGGCCAGC
Source organism: Acidimicrobiales bacterium (assembly GCA_016845305.1). GTDB lineage: Bacteria > Actinomycetota > Acidimicrobiia > Acidimicrobiales > MedAcidi-G1 > UBA9410. Next base: position 3,352 of record JAERSW010000084.1, on the reverse strand, counting down.
ACCAGGGCCTCGACCGACTCCATGTACTCCATCGGGTACTCGGTGGCGAAGAACTCCAGGACGGGGCGCCGGAAGGCCCGGAAGCCCGAGGACGTGTCGGTGAACCGACGGCCGGTGACCCGCCGGACCAGGAGGCGCAGCAGGGCCATGGCGAGCCCCCGGCTGCGGCCCACCCGGTAGCCCCGGTCGTCGGAGAACCGGCTTCCCACCACCATGTCGGCGTCGTCGAGGCCGGCCAACAGGGCCGGGATCTGCGAGGCGTCGTGCTGGCCGTCGGCGTCGAACTGGTAGGCCCGGTCGAACCCCTGCGTGGCGGCGTACCGGAACCCGAGGCGCAGGGCGCCGCCGATGCCGAGGTTGAAGGGCAGGCGCAGGCAGGTGGCGCCGGCCGCCGCGGCCACCCGGTGGGTGCCGTCGGTGGACCCGTCGTCGACCACCACCACCTCGTGGTCGGGCACGTGGGCGGCGAGCTCGGCGAGCACCGCCGGGAGGGCGTCGGCCTCGTCGAAGGCCGGGATGATCACCGCGGTGCGCACGAACGGAACGGTACCGCCCGCCCGGCGGCACGATCGGTCCGGTCCGATCGGGCCCGGGTCAGCCGCTTGGATCAATAGGCGTCGAAGTCGAGGAACTCCAGGGAGGTGAGGGTCAGCGCCCCCTCGTCGAGGCGCGCCACGCCGTCGTCGTCGAAGGCGTGCACCACGAGCGCCAGCGGGCTGGGCATGAGGCGCCGGGGGAGGGCCATGCCGCCGCCCACCAGGTGGGGCGAGGTGCCCCAGTGCAGGACGAAGGGCGTCCGATGGTGGCGGGCCAGCGTGGCGGCCGCCGGGCCGACGGCCACCCGGGCCCCGTCGGTCCGGGGGAGCACCTTGAGGAGGACGGCGACCCGCAGGGGACCCTGCCGGGCCAGGGAGCTGACGAGGGCCACGTCGTCGCGCACGTGGAGGATGTACCGGGCGCCGGGGCGGGCCAGGCGCCACCGCAGCAGGTCGGCCGTCCACCGGGTGCCGTACCCGTGTCCGGGAGGCGGGGTGGGTCGGGGGAGCACCTGGTCGGGAACCGGCCCCTCGAGGAACCGGGCGTCCACCCGGTGGTCGGTGACGGGGCCGGCGGCTCCGAGGGGGAGCAGGAACCGGGCCCGGAGGTCGGGCAGGAGGCGCCACCCCATGGTCTCGGCCATCCGGGGGGCCGACTGGGCGTTGGCCACCCCGAGGATCCCGTCCAGGCCGTCGGCGGTGCCCACCCGGTAGCTGTCCTCCACGGTGCGACGGAAGGCGCCGGTGCCCCGGGCGTCGGGGTGGGTGGCCAGGTCGACGCCGAGGCCGAGGCGGAGGTCGGGTCCGGTGCGGGCGTGGAAGCGGAGGGGGACCAGCGAGTAGTTGCCGACCTGGCGGTCCCCGTCGTCGACCCGGCCCACCGAGGCCGTGCCCTCCGGGTTGCCCCGGTAGTACCAGGCGAGGTGGTCGACCCCGATCGGCGGATCGAAGCCGAAGACCAGGTTCAGCAGGTCGGCCGTGGGCCGGAGGTCGCTCATGGCCGGCCGGAGAATGGGCCGGCAGGAGAATGTGCCGGCCGGAGTTGGCGTCGACCCACCGTCAGGCCGGCCAGCCCGACGACGACCAGCAGGCCACCCAACCCCACCCGGAAGCGGGCGTGGCCCGTGCAGTCCACCACCCGCTCCACCATCGGCTCACCGGCCGACGGACGGGGCGAGGCGTACACCTCGCCGATGGGCCGGTCGTCGCCGAGGATGCCGACCACCGGGGTGCGGCAGCCGATCTCGGGCGTGGCCTCGAGCGAGAAGGCGGCGCCGCCGGCCAGCGGCCGCGTGAACGGGGCCAACGCGATCCACAGGCCGAGGAGGAGGGCCGCCAGCGCGAGCACGACGCGGGGTCGGGGAGCGCGGGACATCATGGGCGACCGACTCTAGGGCTCCTACCCTCGCGGCGTGGCAGGACGCGGACCCCGGTGGTCGACGTGGATCGGCGTGGTGGTGGTCCTCGGCGTCGCCGGGTTCCTGGCCGGGGCCTCGGCGCTCGGCAGTGGATCGGTGCGGGTGGTGGTGGTCGGGGACAGCGTGGCCTACGACGCCGAGCCGGGGATCCGGGCCGCCCTGGAGGCCACCGGGGACGTCCGGGTCGACACCCACTCGTACGGCGGCGTCGGCCTGCTGCGACCGGGCGTGGACGACTACCTGGTCGGGGCGGTGGCCGGCGACCCGGACGTGGTGGTGGTGATGCTCGGGGGGTGGGACCTCGGGGAGGTCGTGGCCGATCCCGACGGCTACGCCCGTCGCCTCGACGAGGTGGCGGCGCTCCTGACGGCCGACGGCGCCCTGGTGGTGTGGCTGTCGATGCCGCCCACCCCACCGGGCGAGGGCATCGAGGCGGCACGCCGGATCGCCAACGGTGCGTTCGCGTCCCTGGCCGACCGGCACCCGTCGGTGGTCCACGTGGACACCGGCCCACTGGTGGGCGGGCCCGACGAGGGGTCGGGCCACGGCTTCACGCGGTTCCGGCCCGGCATCGACGGTCGGGAGGTGCAGGTCCGCAAGGTCCGGGACGGTCGGGACGACGGCCACCTGTGTCCCGGCGGCGCGGCGCTGCTCGGCCGGGCGGTCCTGGAGGTGGTCGGAGACGTGTTCGACCTGGGATCCCCCGGCCACGGCTGGTGGTCGGGGGGCTGGACCGGTGATCCGCGCTACGACGACCCGCCGGGTGGCTGCGCAGCGGCTTCCTGAGCGGCGGGTGCCTGGGCGACGGGTTCCTGGGCGGCGCGGCGGGTACGGGCAGCGAGGGCGTCCACGGCCACCGCGGCCAGGACCACGAGCGAGGTCTCGGCCGCCGTGCGGTAGCGGGTGTTGCCGAACGCTGTGGCCGCGGTCAGCGTGGCGATCGGGATCCAGGCGGCCAGCACCAGCAGCGGACCCCGGCGTCGCCACACCACGATCCCGCCGGCCACGGCGGCCGGCACGATGAGCGCGAACTGGGCCAGCCCGAGGACCGACACGGCGAACGACCGGCGGTCGGCGTGGACGTCGCGACGGAGCTGCCCGATGGGCTCGTACACGCCCCACATGCGTCCCACCCGGGCGGGCACGACGACCGTAGCCAGGCGTCCCCGGTTCTCGCTGATGTAGGCGGTGGCCCGATCCCGCACGACCACGTCGCGTTCGTACTCGTCCAGCAGCTCGCCGTCGGGTCCGAACGGGGCCGGCTGGCCGCACCGCAGGCTCCAGGATCCGAGGTCGTCGCCGTGGTACGTGTCGTCGCAATTGGCCTGGACGAGGACCGTGCCGGCGCCGTTGGAGAACAGCACCGGAGCGTCGAAGGCCAGCGTGTTGCGGACGAAC
>JAERSW010000083.1 GCA_016845305.1 Acidimicrobiales bacterium | reverse complement strand
CCGATGGCGAACAGCACGGTGAACATCTCCACCGGGAAGCCCATCGACTGGTAGATGAGGCCCGAGTAGAAGTCCACGTTCGGGTACAGCTTCCGGTCGATGAAGTAGGGGTCGGCCAGGGCGACCTCCTCGAGCTTCAGGGCGATGTCCAGCAGCGGGTTGGTGCCGGTCACCTCGAACACCCGGTGGGCGGTGTCCTTCACGATCCGGGCCCGCGGGTCGTAGTTCTTGTAGACCCGGTGGCCGAAGCCCATGAGCTTCTGCTCGCCGGCCTTGACCCCGGCCATGAAGTCGTCGACGTTCTCGAAGTCGCCGATCTCCTCCAGCATCCGCAGCACGGCCTCGTTGGCGCCGCCGTGGCGGGGGCCGTAGAGGGCGGCGGCGGCCGACGACACGGTGACGTACGGGTCGGCGTGGGCGCTGCCCACCACCCGTGCCGTCGTCGTCGAGCAGTTCTGCTCGTGGTCGGCGTGCAGTACGAACAGCATGTCCATGGCGTCGCGCAGCACCGGGTCGACCACGTAGGGCGAGTCGCCGGTCTTGAACATCATCGACAGGAAGTTGGACGTGTAGTCCAGCTCCGGGTCGGGAAACACGTAGGGGAGGCCGACGCTGCGGCGGTAGGCGCTGGCCGCGACGGTGGGCATCTTGGCGATCAGGCGGACGATCTCGTCGCGCCGCTGGTCGGGGTTCTCGACGTCCTTGCTGTCCGGCCAGAAGGTGGACATCGCCGCGATGGACGACACCAGCACGCCCATGGCGTGGGCGTCGTCGCGGAAGCCCTCGAGGATCCGCTTGTGGAAGTTCTCGTGGATGGGGGCCGACTCGGCGATCTCGTTCTTCCACCCCTTGAGCTGGGGGCCGTCGGGGAGCTCGCCCCGGACCAGCAGGTGGGCCACCTCGAGGAACGAGGCGGTCTCGGCCAGCTGCTCGATCGGGTAGCCCCGGTAGCGGAGCAGGCCCTGGCCGCCGTCCAGGTAGGTGATGGCGCTGTCGGCACCCGAGGTGGCGCTGAACGAGGGGTCGTCGAACCAGATGCCGGGCAGCAGGCCACTCCATGCCTTGGCCGACACGGTGCCGTCCACCAGGGGGATCTCGGCCGACTCGCCGGTCCGGTTGTCCGTGATGGTGATGCTCTCGGCCACGGCCGTTCCTCCTGCTCGTCCGGTCCCTGCTCGTTCAGTACGTGTCCGTTCGGCACGTTCCCGTCCGGGTCAGGTCCTGCGTTCCACGGGCGGGCACCGAATCCCGTCCGTGTTTTCACCGTACCGGTCGATCAGCGGTGACGTCCTGCCGGGAACGGCCGAAGAAGCGTTGGTTTTCCGAACTGGGCGCGATGCCGGGATTCGTCCGTCGGCGGCTCGTCAGGTCGTCAGAGGGGCGAGTTGTCGTGGCGGCGCCGGGGGAGCCGCTCGCGCTTGCCCACCAGCACCTCGAGGGCGGCGGCCACCTCGGAGCGCGTCTCGGCCGGGTCGATCACCCGGTCCACCGACCCCCGCTCTGCGGCGATGTACGGGTTCAGCAGCCGTTCCTCGTAGGCGGCCACCAACTCGTCGCGCTCGGCCTCTTCGGCGTTCCGGTGGAGGATCTCCACCGCTCCCTTGGCCCCCATCACGGCGATCTCGGCCGACGGCCAGGCCAGCATCAGGTCGTTGCCCATGTTGCGGGAGTCCATGACGATGTAGGCGCCGCCGTACGACTTGCGCAGCGTGACGCACACCCGGGGGACGGTGGCCCGGGCGTAGGCGAAGGCCATCTGGGCGCCGTAGCGGATCATGCCCCGCCACTCGAGGTCCTTGCCGGGGTAGAAGCCCGACGTGTCCACGAAGGTGACCAGCGGCAGGTTGAAGGCGTCGCAGAAGGCCACGAACCGGCCGCCCTTCTGCGAGGCGGCGATGTCCAGCGTGCCGGCCACCGACTGGGGCTGGTTGGCCACCAGGCCGACCGGACGCCCGCCGATCGAGGCGAAGGCCGTCACCAGGTTGGTGGCCCACGCGGAGCGGGGCTCCAGCAGGTGGCCGTCGTCGACCACGGCGGCCAGGACGTCGCGGACGTCGTAGCTACCGGTCGGGGTGTCGGGGATGAGCTCGCCGGCCTCCGGCGTGGGCCGGTCGACGGGATCGGTGCACGGCCAGCCGGTGGGGGCGACGTCGGCGTGGTCGGGCAGGTAGCCGATCAGTTCGGCGATCAGGTCGTCGGCCTCGGCGCGGTCGCCCACCGTGAAGTGGGCCACCCCGGAGGTCCCGCCATGCATCGACGTGCCCCCGAGTCCCTCGTTGGAGACCTCCTCGCCGGTGAACTGCTCGACCATGTGGGGACCGCTCACGAAGGCGTAGGTGTCGTCGACCATGACCACCAGGTCGGCCAGGCCCAGGAGCAGCGCCGGGCCGGACACGGTGGGGCCGGTCACGCAGAAGATGGTGGGCACCAGGCCGGAGCAGGACACGAACTCCTTCGCCGCGGTGCCCCAGCCGTGCACGGCGCCCACGCCCTCGTCGATGGCTGCGCCGCTGGAGGCCACGAAGCAGACCAGGGGGATCCGCTTCTCGCGGGCGGTGCGGGCCGCGATGGCCAGGTTCTCGCCGTCGGCGGGCCGCAGGGCCCCCCGGTCCTCGCCGGCGATCTCGACGGCCACCACCCGTCGACCGCCCATCTCCCGGACGCTGAAGGCGACCGACCCACCGGTCCGGTGGCGGAGTGGGACCCCGTGGGTGGCGACGTCGGTCATGGCTCCAGCGTGGCACGTGGCTCGATCGCCACGTGGATTCCGGGCTGGCGGGGGGCGATCTCGCGGACCACGTCGAGGAGGACGTCCCGGGTGGCCGTCACCGGCATCGACGGGGTGGTCCGGCGGTTGCGGACCAGGCCCACCGACCGGCGGGCCAGGCCGTCCACGTGGACCAGCGACCAGTCGCCCTCCGGGTAGCCGGACACCGCGCTGGCCGGCAGGAGCGCCGGGGCGTAGCCCTGGTAGGCCAGCGAGGCCAGGAGCCGGAGGCCGTCCACCTCGGCGGCCGCCTGCAACTGGAGTCCGGTGGCCGCCAGCTCCTGGTCGAGGGCGTCGCGGAAGGTGGTGCCCACCGGGGTGAGCATCACCTCGTGGGCGGCCAGCGTGGCGAGGTCGACAGTGTCGGCTCCGGTCAGGGGGTGGTCGCCGGGCACCACCAGGATCCGTTCCTCGTCGAAGAGCGGCTCGGTCTCCAGGCCGGCTTCCACGACCGGGGTGTTGACGACCGCCATGTCGAGGTCGCCGTCGAGGACCCGGGGGGCCAGCGAGGTGGTGGTGGCGTCGACGAGGACGGGTCGCAGGAGCGGGTACCGGCCGCCCAGCTCGCCGAGGAGCGGGGTGGCCATCCAGCGGCCCGTGGTGCCGATGCAGCCGATCCGCACCTCGCCCGACACCTCGTGGCGCATCGACTCGATGTCGTCGCCGATGGCCTGGAGTTCGGTGCGGATCCGACGGGCCCGGTCCAGGACGGCCTGACCCTCGGCGGTGGGCTGCATGCTGTGGCGGTCGATGAGGACCACGCCCAGCTCCTTCTCGAGCTTGGCCACATGCGTCGACACGTTGGACTGGACGGTGTGCAGGGCGCGGGCGGCGGCCGAGAAGCTGCGATGTTCGGCGACGGCGATGAGGTGGCCGAGCTGGCGGAGGTCCATCGCCTCCAAGGATGCCACCTGTGGCCGTCATCCGCTCCGCCGATGGCACGTGGCCGGTCAGGGGCCGGCCCGCGGCTGGCCGGGGGTGGCCCCGTTGGGTGGCCCTGTCGAGTGGCCCTGTCGAGTGGCCCCGTTGAGTGGCCCCGTCGGGCCGGGCGAGGCCCGTAGGGTCGGGAACGACCCCGCCCCGATCCCCGACGTTCCGCCCGGACCGAGCCAGCAGCACATGTCGACCGTCCTCTCCCTCCACCTCGGCGCCACGACCGTCCACGCCGCGGTCTCCGTGGGTGGTCGCATCGACGTCCTCGCCCTCGGGGACGGTGCCGTCGGCGTCCCGGCACCCGATCCGACCGACGGGCGGGCACTGGTCCGCCTGCTGGTCGACGCCCACGCCCGGTGCCTCCGCATCCTCGACGCCGTGCCCGACGACCTGGTGCTCGTCCGGCCCGACGGGGCGACGGCCGTCGATCCGGTGCTGGTCGAGGCGGCCCGACGGGCCCGGGTCCCGGAACCGGCCATCCTCGAGGAGACCCGGGCGGTGGCCGCCCTGGCCGCCCACGGGCCGACCGGGGTGGTCGGCGACCTCATGGGCGCCCTCGGCGGGGCCTTCTGGCACCGCAGCGGCGACGCGCCGACCGGTCCGAAGCCCATCGTGACCCGGGCCGACCTGGGTGGCGGTGCGGTCGGCGCCGACCGTCGACCCCCCGCTCCGTCGGTGGTGGCCGTCGGCCCCCGGACGGTCTTCGAGGACGCGGTCGTCCCGGCCCGGCGGCGACGGGGCCTGCCGACGCCGGTCCTGGCCGTGGTGGCGGTCCTGGTGCTGGCCGCCCTCGCCGCCCTGCTCCTCTTCGGCTCCGACGACCAGCCCATCGCCCCGGCGCCGGCCACCGTGGCCCCGCCGGCGCCCACGACCACCGTGGAGCTGACGACCACCGCGGCGCCGACGACCACCGTGGCGCCGACGACCACCGTGGCGCCGGCCACCACCGCGGCGCCGACGACCACCGTGGTACCGACGACCACCGTGACGCCGACGACCACGGCGGAGCCGTCCACCGAGGAGCCGCCCGCTGGCGAGCCGCCCGCCGAGGATCCGGACGCCGGGGATCCGGAGGCTGGGGATGGCGCCTCGGCCGGCGTGGTGCCGTCCACCAGCCCACCGCCGACCACCATCGTCCCGAGCCTCGGGCGGGTCACCCTGTCGGGCGTGGGCCTCACCCTCGACGCCGCCTCGGCCGACGAGGTGCTGGTGGCCTTCGGCGATCCGGCCGACGGTGCGGCCGCCGAACTGGAACGGGCCATGGGCGAGGCGGTCGGCGACACCGGCTGGGGCGGCGACCCCGCCTGCACGGCGACCGAGGTCCGGCGCCTGTCCTGGAGCGGGCTCGAGGTGGTGCTGGTCCGCGACGGTCCCGAGGCCGACGGGCGTCTCGCCCAGTGGCACCTGTCGGGCCGCGACTCGACCGAGACCTCGCTGTGGACCCTGGAACGGATCGGCATCGGCTCCACCGTGGCCGACCTGCGGGCCGCCCACCCGGCGGTCACCCTCGTCCAACCCGACGAACGGGACCCGGCCGGCCGCTTCGACACCGAGCCGGTGCTGGGCGACGGGATCCTCGGAGCGGTGCACCGCACGACCGACGCCGGGCGGGTGCTGCTGATGTGGGCCGGCGACGCCTGTCGCCGCTGGACAGACTGACGGCGGGTCCCGGGAGGACCTCGTCGGGTCAGGACCCGGTGACGTCCCCCACGGCGGCCGCGAGGGCCGGGACGAACAGGTCGGGTCGGGCCAGGCAGGCCGCGTGGTCCGTGTCGATCCCGTGGAGGACGGTGGCCGGCATCGCCGTGGCCAGCGCCTCCTGCCGGGCCGGATCCACGATGTCGTCCCGGGTGCAGGCCACCACGGCGTGGGGGACGTCGACGCCGCCCAGCCAGGCGGTGGCGTCGAACCGGCCCAGGTCCGCTCCGGCGGCCAGGACACGGGACAGCACGCCGGCTCGGATCTCGTCCCACGCCCACCGGTCCAGGTCGGGGTCGCTCAGGCCCGTGGCCCGTCCCGCCCGCCGGTCCCCGGCCCACCGGGCCACCCGCCAGGCGGCGGTGCCCAACCCGACCGCCTCCAGCAGGCGGGCCGGTCCGATCCCGCGGGCGATGCCCCGGAAGTCCCGCCGGTCGGCGTCGGTGACCCCGAAGGCCGCCGCCGTGGCGCACAGCACGAGGCCGTCGACCAACCCGGGGTGGCGTCGCCACAGGGCCTGGGCCACCGCCCCGCCCATCGAGTAGCCCACGGCGACCGCCCGGTCGATCCCGAGGGCCGCGGCGACGACGGCCGCGTCGTCCGCCAGGTCGTCGATCCCGGTGGAGCGACCCGTCCGCAGGCCCCGGGCCCCGTGGCCCCGATGGTCCCATGCCACCACCCGGTACCGCTCGGCCAACGGCCCGTAGGCGGTGCACCAGTTCAGGTCGGCGCTGGCCGTCCAGCCGTGTAGCAGCAGGACGGTGGGGCGGTCGTCGCCCCGGTCCCCCGAGTCTCGGACGTCCAGCGGTCCGAGGCCGGGCAGGTCGACGGTGCGGTGGGGTGGCGCGGTGGCCAGCAGGTCCCGGACGTCCGGGAGGACCGGCCCTGCGGTCATCGCTCGATGGCGACGACCTCGACGGCCAGGACCCCGCCCGGCGCCTCGTACGACACCGAGTCGCCGACCTTCGCCCCGAGCAGGGCACCGCCCAGCGGCGAGCCGGGGGAGACCACGAGCACGTCGTCCCGCTGTTCCTCGATGGACCCGACCAGCATCCGCTCGGGTTCGTCGTCGCCCTCGTAGACGATGGACACCACCATGCCGGTGGCCACCACGTCGGGGTCGCCGTCGGCCACCTCCACGATCTCGGCCTTCTCCAGGATGGCCTCGAGGTGGAGGATCCGGCCCTCCATCTTCCCCTGCTCCTCCTTGGCGGCGTGGTAGTCGCCGTTCTCCGACAGGTCGCCGAGCTCGCGGGCCGCCTCGATCTTGCGGGCGATGTCGATCCGGCCGCGGGTGGTGAGGTCCTCGAACTCGGCGGCGAGCCGGTCGTGGGCCTCCTGGGAGAGCTGCTGTGCCTCGGGCATGCCGCGAGGGTAGCCACCGCTCCCGTCGGTCCGACCGAGGGTGCGCTCCGGGGGCTCCCGGGCGTGCTGCCGACGGTGTCTCCGGTCGGTGGATTCCGCTTGCCCTGCCGCGACGGGCCTGCGGTACACTCGTCGACGTGAACGATCTGCACCGGGTGATCATCATTCGCTAGCGCACACCGCCCCGGTGTGCGCCCGACCGTCCACCTCGGTGGGCGGTTTTTTCGTTCCCGACCCTCTCTTCCCACCCGACTTCTCCACGCACCACAGGAGCCCACCATGGCGCATCGCATCGGCATCATCGGCGGCGACGGAATCGGCCCCGAGGTCATCGCCGAGGGCCTGAAGGTCATCGAGAGCGCCGGCGTGGCCCTGGAGACGGTCGACTACGACCTGGGCGGCGCCCGCTACGGCCGCGACGGCACCGTCCTGCCCGACTCGGTGCTCGACGAGTGGCGCCAGCTCGACGCCCTGTACCTCGGCGCGGTGGGCACCCCCGAGGTCCCCCCGGGCCTCATCGAGCGGGGCCTGCTGCTCAAGATGCGCTTCGCCCTCGACCTCTACGTCAACCTCCGCCCCTTCGTGTACCCGGCGAACGACGTCGACTTCCGGGTGGTGCGCGAGAACACCGAAGGCACCTATGCCGGAGAGGGCGGCTTCCTGCGTCGGGGTACCCCGCAGGAGATCGCCACCCAGGGCTCGGTCAACACCCGCCACGGCGTCGAGCGGGCCATCCGCTACTCGTTCGAGCTGGCCATGCAGCGCCGCCGCCACCTCACCCTGGTCCACAAGACCAACGTGCTGACCTTCTCCGGTGACCTGTGGGAGCGGACCTTCGACGAGGTGGCCGCCGAGTATCCCGAGGTGGAGACGGCCTACAACCACGTCGACGCCGCCTGCATCTACTTCGTGCAGTCGCCCCAGCAGTACGACGTCATCGTCACCGACAACCTGTTCGGCGACATCCTCACCGACCTCGGCGGCGCCGTGTCCGGCGGCATCGGGCTGGCCTCGTCGGCCAACCTCAACCCCGACCGCACCGGCCCGTCCATGTTCGAGCCCGTCCACGGCTCGGCGCCCGACATCGCCGGGCAGGGCGTCGCCAACCCGAAGGCGGCCATCCTGTCCGGAGCGATGATGCTGGACTTCCTGGGCGAGGCCGAGGCCGCCGCCCGCATCGACGCCGCCTGCGCCGATCCGTCCACCGACGTCGAGGGCACGGTCGCCATCGGCGACGCCGTCGCCGCCCTGGTCGCCTGACCCCGCCGACACCCACACCACCGAGACCGGAGGAACCGAGATGCCGATCGAGAAGTCGTCCAAGATCTGGATGAACGGCGAGCTGGTGGACTGGGACGACGCCACGATCCACGTGCTCACCCACACCCTCCACTACGGCAACGGCGTGTTCGAGGGGGTCCGCGCCTACGAGACCGACCGCGGGCCGGCCGTGTTCCGCCTCCGCGAGCACATCGAGCGCCTGTTCCGGTCGGCCAAGATCCTGTTCCTCGAGGTCCCGTACACCGTCGACGACCTGGTGACGGCGACGCTCGACACCGTCCGGGCCAACGGGCACCAGTCGTGCTACATCCGGCCGCTCGTCTACCTCGGCTACGGCGAGATGGGCCTCAACCCGCTGCCGTGCACGGTGGACGTCTCCATCGCCACGTGGCCGTGGGGCACCTACCTCGGCGACGAGGGCCTGGCCAAGGGCGTCGACATGATGATCTCGTCGTGGCAGCGCCACGACCCGAACGCCATGCCGCCGGCCGCCAAGGGCTGCGGCCACTACATCAACTCGCAGATGGCCAAGGTCCAGGCGGTCAAGGCCGGTTACGACGAGGCCATCCTGCTGTCGCCGCAGGGCTACGTGTCGGAGTGCACCGGCGAGAACCTCTTCGTGGTCCGCGAGGGCACGGTGGTCACCCCGCCGACCAGCGCGGGTGCCCTGGAGGGCATCACCCAGAACGCGGTGCGGCGCATCGCCGGCGACCTGGGCATCCCCTACGAGCAGGGCAACATCCTGCGCAGCGACCTGTACACCGCCGACGAGGCGTTCCTGTCGGGCACCGCGGCCGAGGTCGTGCCGATCCGCTCGGTCGACGACCGGGTCATCGGCGACCCCGGCCCGATCACCCGCCGCATCCAGGAGGTCTTCTTCGAGGCCGTCCGCGGCGAGCGGCCCGAGTACGCGGAGTGGAACGAGCATGTCGGCTGACACGGGTTCCCCTCATCCGGCGGCGTCCCTTCCCGGTGCCGTGGAGATCTACGACACCACGCTGCGCGACGGCGCGCAGCTGGAGGGCATCTCGCTGACCGTCGACGACAAGCTGCGGATCGCCGAGCAGCTGGACCGCCTCGGCGTCCACTACATCGAGGGCGGCTGGCCGGGCGCCAACCCCAAGGACGTCGAGTTCTTCGAGCGGGCCCGCACCGAGCTGGACCTCCAGCGGTCGAAGCTGGTGGCCTTCGGGTCGACCCGCCGGGTGGGCGGCGACGTGGCCGACGACGCCACCCTGGCCAACCTGCTCGAGGCGGGCACCGAGGTGGTGTGCATCGTCGGCAAGGCGTCGGCGTACCACGTGACCGAGGCGCTGCGCACCGATCTCGACGAGGGCGTGGCCATGGTGGCCGACTCGGTCCGGTACCTGAAGTCCCAAGGACGCACCGTCTTCTTCGACGCCGAGCACTTCTTCGACGGCTCCACCGACGACCCCGAGTTCTCGATGCGGGTGCTGCAGGGGGCCGCCGAGGCCGGTGCCGACTGCCTCGTGCTGTGCGACACCAACGGCGGGTCGCTGCCCGGCCGGGTGGAGTCGATGGTCCGCGACGTCGTGGAGGCCGTGGACTGCGCCGTCGGCGTGCACCTCCACAACGACACGGGCTGTGGCGTGGCCAACGCCCTGGCCGGCGTGGCCGGGGGCGCCACCCAGGTCCAGGGCACCATCAACGGCTACGGCGAGCGGGTCGGGAACTGCGACCTGGTGCCGATCATCGCCAACCTGACCCTGAAGATGGGCGTCGACACGCTGCCGGACGGCCGCATGGCCGAGCTGACGAGCGTGGCCCACCACGTCGCCGAGCTGGTCAACTTCGCCGCCGACCCGCAACAGCCCTACGTGGGGGCCACCGCCTTCGCCCACAAGGCGGGCCTGCACACCAGCGCCATCGCCCGGCGGCGCGACGCCTACGAGCACGTCGACCCGGAGCTGGTCGGCAACGGCACCCGCTTCCTGGTCTCGGAGATGTCCGGGCGGTCCACCATCGAGTTGAAGGCCGACCAGCTGGGCCTGGAGCTGGACGGCCAGGTGCTGGGCGACGTCGTCGAGACCCTCAAGCAGTTGGAGTACGCCGGCTACCACTTCGAGGCCGCGGACGCCTCCCTCGAGCTGCTCATGCGTGCCGCCTCGGGGTGGACGCAGGACTTCTTCGAGCTGGAGTCGTTCTCGGTCAACGTGGGCCACCGCTCGGGCAGCGGCAGCCGGGCGTGGAACGAGGTCGCCGTCGAGGTCGAGACGGAGGCCACCGTGAAGGTGCACGTCGACGGCGAGCGCGTGGTCGCCACCGGCGAGGGCAACGGGCCCGTCAACGCCCTCGACGCCGCCCTGCGCACCGCCCTCGACGGCCGGTACCCGCAACTGGACCGGCTCCACCTGACCGACTTCAAGGTCCGGGTGCTGGAGACGCGCCAGGGCACCGGGGCGGTGACCCGGGTGCTGATCGACACCACGGACGGGGAGCGGACGTGGTCCACCATCGGCGTGTCGGAGAACATCATCGAGGCGTCGTGGCAGGCGCTCGTGGACTCGTTGGTGTACGGCCTGCTCCACACCGAGGCCTGAGCCGGACGGGGGACGCCACGTGACCGAGCGCCGTCGCGTCCTGTTGGCCGAGTTCCTCGGCACCGCGCTGCTCCTCGTCGGCGTGGTCGGCTCGGGGATCATGGCGGCCCGGCTCAGCCCGACCGACGTCGGCCTGCAGCTGTTCCAGAACGCGGCGGCCACCGCCGGCGTGCTGGTGGCCGTCATCTCGATCTTCGGGACGATCTCGGCCGACTTCAACCCGGCGGTCACCGTGGGTGCGTGGCTCCTCGGCCACCGGGCGGGCCGCGAGGTGCCGGCCATGGTGGCCGTCCAGGTGGCCGGCGCGGTCGGCGGCACGATCCTGGCCAACCTGATGTTCGACCTGGACACCGTGACGTGGTCGACGACGGAGCGTTCCGGCGCCCACCTGTGGCTGGCCGAGGTGGTGGCCACGGTGGGCCTGCTGCTGGTGGTGTTCGCGCTGGTCCGCACGCAGCGGCTCGCCCACGTGCCGTACGTGGTCGGCGCCTACATCGGCGGCGCCTACTACTTCACGTCGTCGACCAGCTTCGCCAACCCGGCGGTCACCGTCGGCCGGGCGTTCAGCGACACGTTCGCCGGCATCGATCCCGCCTGCGCCCCGATGTTCATCGTGATGCAGGTGGTGGGCGTGGGCGTGGCCGTGGTCCTGCTGCGGGCGCTCTTCCCGGCCCGGGACTGAACCGGCCGGTCGTTCGGGCCCGCGTCCGCCTCAGTTGCGGGGGACGTCCTTCCAGGCCACGTCCTTGTCGGTGCGCACGTCCCCGGGCAGGCCGAGGACCCGTTCGCCCAGGATGTTGCGCATCACCTCGGTGGTGCCGCCCTCGATCGAGTTGGCCCGCACCCGGAGGAAGTACTCGGCCAGCGTGTCGTACTCGAACTCGGGACGGGTCTGGTCCATCGTGTAGCCGGCCTCGAACAGGGTGCCGTCCATGCCGGTGAGGCCGAGGGCGAAGGCGAAGGCGTCCTTGTTGAAGTCGGCCGACAGGACCTTCCCGATCGACCCCTCGGGGCCGGGCGTGCCCGTCTCGCGGGCCTGCTCGGCCCGGAGGTTGTTGAGCCGCAGCACCCGAGCGCGCACCCACAGGCGCATCAGCTCGTCGCGTCGGGCCGGATCGTCGTGGCCGTAGCGGCGCCACGCCTCGAGCATCCAGCCCATCGCGCCCTTGTCGGTGGACGTCGTCGTCCCGCCGATGGCCACCCGCTCGTTCATGAGCGTGGTCAGCGACACCCGCCAGCCGTCGCCCACGTCGCCCATCCGGTCGGCCTCGGCGACCCGGGCGTCGGTCAGGTACACCTCGTTGAACTCGGCCTGGCCGGTGATTTGGCGCAGGGGCCGGATCTCGACGCCGGGCTGGTCCATGTCGACGGCGAAGTAGGTGAGGCCCCGGTGCTTCGGGGCGTCGGGGTCGGTGCGGGTGACCAGCAGGCCCCACCGGGACCGGTGGGCGCCGCTGGTCCACACCTTCTGCCCGTTCACCACCCATTCGTCGCCGTCGCGCACCGCCCGGGTGGCCAGGCCGGCCACGTCGGAGCCGGCGCCCGGCTCGGAGAACAGCTGGCACCAGACCTCCTCGCCGGTGAACAGGGGGCGGAGCCAACGGGCCCGCTGCTCGCCGGTGCCGCACTCGGCGATGGTCGGCGCCGCCATGCCATAGCCGATGCCGTACCGGGGCTGTTCGACGCCGGAGGCCGCCACGGCCTCGTGGACGAGGCGCTGGAATTCCCGGTCGGCGCCGAGGCCGCCGGACCCCTCGGGGAAGTGCACCCAGGCCAGGCCCAGGTCGTACTGGGCGCCGAGGAACGCGTCGGCGTCGGAGGGGTCGTGCTCGAGGAGCCGCTCGATGCGGGAGCGGACCTCGGCCTCGGTCGTGGTGCTGGTGGTCGTGGCGGCCATCGCCGGATCCTAGGAAGGTCGGTCGGCGGCGGCCCTGTCCGGCGGCCCTGTCCGGCGGCCCTGTCCGGCGGCCCTGTCCGGCGGCCCTCTCCGGCGGTGGGCCCCGGCGGGATGCCGGTCGGAGCGCGCCGGTAGCGTGCGCCGATGGCCGGGCCCGCAGGTGACCAGACCGCCGCCCGGGAGGCGGCCCGGGTCCCCATGGCCGCCTTCGACTGGCTGCTGCTGGTCACGGCGGCAGCGGTGTGGGGCGGCTCGTTCCTGTTCATGGAGGTGGCCCTGCGGGTCGAGGACCCCGGCCTCGTGGCCTGGCTGCGGCCCGCCCTCGGGCTGTGCTTCCTGGCCTGCCTGCCCTCGGCCCACCGACCGGTGGACCGCGCCGAGTGGCCGAGGTTGGGCCTCCTGGGCCTGCTGTGGATGGCCATCCCGCTCAGCCTGTTCCCGCTGGCCCAGACGTGGATCGACACGTCGATCGTCGGGATGATGAACAGCGGGATGTCGTTGGCCACCCTGGTGGCCGGATCGCTGCTGTTCGGCGTGGCCACCCACCGCATCCAGGTCGTGGGCGTCGTCGTCGGGGTGGTCGGCATCGTCCTCGTGGGCCTGCCGTCGGCGACGACCGCTGACACCGGCCTGATCGGCGTGCTGCTGGTGGCCGTCGCGGTCTGCTGCTACGGCGTGGCCGCCAACGTCGCCGCGCCGCTCCAACGGAAGTACGGCTCCACGCCGGTGCTGCTGCGCGTCCTGGTCGTGGCCACGGTGGCCACGATGCCGTGGGGCCTGGTCGGCCTCGCCGACTCGACGTTCGCCTGGTCGGCGGTGGCGTCCAACCTCGCCGTCGGGGTCGGTGGGACGGGCGTGGCCTACGTGGCCGCGGCGACGCTCATCGGACGGGTGGGGCCGGTGCGGATGTCGGCGGTGACCTACGTGATCCCGGTGATCGCCGCCGTCCTCGGGGTCACGGTTCTCGACGAGTCGCTCGGAGGCGTCGAGGTGACGGGCCTCGTCGTGCTGCTGGTCGGCGCCTGGATGACGACCCGGGCCGGCCGCGACTGACCGTCCCGGACGCGCCGCCGGTCGTGGTCCCGGCTGCTGTCAGGTACTGCCGTCAGATCCTGCCGTCAGATCCGGTCGTCGGAGCGGCGTCGGCTGGTCCCGGGGCCGCTGTAGTAGGCCCCGTAGCCTGGCTCGACCGGGTAGCCGAGGTCCGGCGGGTCGGCCGTGGCGGCCCGCCACCAGTCCAGGAGGCGGTCCTCCCGGTCGTAGTCGAAGGGGTCCTCGAGGATGCCCTCGGCGTGGCCGCCCGCCTCCAGCGGGTTCTCGGCCAGCCAGCGTGCGGCGATCCCGACCGCCGAGCGGGCGGGGACGAGGTCCCGGTAGCCGAGGACGTCCCGGGTGGCCGACATGTCCAGCACCCGGTGGCCGGGCTCCACCTGCATCATCAGCGGCCGGGCCGGCAGGGCCAGGTGCGTCGGCATGCCGACGACCTCGATCTCGTGGCCCAGCTCGGCGCAGATCAACTGGATGCGCTGGGCGGTGGTCAGGGCCTCCTCGTCGCCCACGTTGAAGGCCCGCCCGCCGGCGGCCGGCGTGTCGACGGCCAGCAGCACGGTGTGGGCGGCGTTCTCGCTGTAGGAGCGGGTCTCGGCCATCAGGCCACCCTCGGGCACGATGATGGCCGGCCGCCCGTCCAGGACGCGGCGCACGATGCTCCACTCCAGCGGGGCGATCTGGCGGGGCCCGTACACGAACGGGTAGCGCAGGTGGATGGCGCCGGGCTGGTGCTCGAACAGCAGCTCCTCGGTGCGGGCCACCCGGTAGCTCTTGCCGTCGTCGTCGGCCGTCGACTGCGGTGCGTCCTCGGAGGTGGGGATTGGCAGGCCGGGCGGATCGAAGCGGGTCGGGTCGAAGTAGCCGCGGTAGGCGGGGACGCCGCCGACGGAGACGAACCGGCCGCAGCGTCCCGACAGGTGCTCGGCGATGGCCCGCAGCCGCCCGTAGCAGGCGACCACGACGTCGAAGGTGCGGTCGCCGAGGGTGGCGGCGATGCCCTCGGCCGAGAACGGGTCGCCGTGGAGGTGCTCCACGTGGGCCACCTCGTCGAGCTCGTGGCGGCCGGTGTGGAAGAGGGTCACGGCGAGGCCACGGGCCTCGAGGCCGTGGACGATGGTCGGACCGGTGGGTCCCGTTCCCCCGATGACGAGCGCGCTCGGCTGGTCGGACGGGCAGGCCATGGCCGCCAACCCTACGGTGCGCGGGCTCGGCCTCGGATCGCCCGTGGAACCCCGATCTGCGGGTCAGGGCCGGGAAGTAGGGTCGAACGGGTGAGCCGCGACCACGGGAACCCGACCAACAGGGGTGGGGTGCATCGGCACCGCGACGTCCAGGGCGGAGCGGCACGGGCCGCGGTCTTCGGGGTCAGCGACGGCCTGGTGTCCAACGTGGCGCTGATCCTGGGCATCGCCGGGGCCAGCACCGACGCGGCCTTCGTGCGGGTCGCCGGGGTGTCGGGGCTGCTGGCTGGGGCGGTCTCCATGGCGGCCGGCGAGTACGTGTCGATCAAGGCCCAGGCCGAGCTGGTGGAGCGCGAGCTGGAGATCGAGCGGATCTCCATCGCCGAGAACCCGGTCGCCGAGACCGCCGAGCTGGCCGCCATCTACGTCGAACGCGGGCTGGATCCCGAACAGGCCGAGCTGGTGGCCGCCGAGCTGATGTCGGACCCCGACGTGGCCCTCGACGTCCACGCCCGCGAGGAGCTGGGGGTGGACCCGAACCAGCTGGGCAGCCCGCTGGCCGCGGCCACCGCCAGCTTCTGGGCCTTCGCGGTCGGGGCCTTCGTCCCACTGGTGCCGTGGCTGCTCGGATCGGGGACCGGTGCGGTGTGGGCGTCGGCCGGACTCGGGGTGGGGGCGGCCGCCTCGGTGGGCGTCCTGCTGGCCCGACTCACCGAGCGTTCGGCGTGGCGGACGGCGTTTCGCCAGATGCTGGTGACCGCGGGATCCTGCCTGGCCACCTACCTCATCGGGGGGCTGCTCGGGGCGTCGGTGGCCTGACCGCTATTTCTCCGGGAGTTGGGGTCTCCGGGAGTCGGCGCCTCCGGGAGTCGGCGCCCCGAGGAGGGGGGCCAGGCCCTCGGCGAGGCGCCGGTGGCCCTCGCCGTTGGGGTGGATGCCGTCGTCGTGGCAGCCGGGGTCCAGATGGCCGTCGGGGCCGGCCAGCCGCTCGGTGTGGTCCACGAACGGGAGGTCCCGCTCGGCGCACACCCGGGCCAGGGCCTCGTTGAGGGGGGCGACCAGGGGGTGGTAGCGGTCGGTTCGGGGGAGCACCGACTGGACCACCACGAGGGCGTCGGGGGCGGCCTCGGCGATCCGGTCCAGGACGAGCGAGACGTTGCGGACGGTCCTGGCGTGCGGGATGCCCAACGGGAGGTCGTTGGTGCCGATCATCAGGACGACGGTGGCCGGCGGTCCGTCCAGCGAGTCGTCGAGGCGTTCCAGGAGGTCGTCGGTGGTGTCCCAGCCGATGCCCCGGTTGCGGGCCCGGAGGTGGTCGAAGGCGGCCGCCCAGTCGCCGTCGAAGGTGATGCTGTCGCCGAGGAACACCGTCTCACCGGCCCGGACGGGATGGGCCCGGTGCATGGTGCGCAGCCGGTGCCGGCCGTTGGCGGCTAGGCCGCGGCTGACCCGTCGGGACCCCAGGTGCTGGTCGAAGGCCAACCAGGCCAGCACCAGGCCGGTGGCCGTGGCCACCAGGCGGGAGAGGGGCGTGCGTGGCGTCATCGTTCCTCGGGTCGGGTCCCGGCCGTCCGGTGGAACCCGGATCGGCTGGTCCGAGTCGCCGAGCGTAGTGTCGACGCCATGACGACCGTCTTCGACAGCCCCGACGACCTGGCCGCCGCCGTCGGCACCCACCTGGGCCACAGCGAATGGGTGGAGGTCGACCAGGCTCGCATCGACCTGTTCGCCGAGGCCACCGGCGACCACCAGTGGATCCACGTGGACCCGGATCGGGCCGCTGCGGGGCCATTCGGGGCCACCATCGCCCACGGCTACCTGACGCTGTCGTTGACCAACCAGTTCCTGCCCGAGATCGTCCGGGTGGACGGGGTCTCGATGGGGATCAACTACGGCACCGAGAAGGTCCGGTTCCCGGCCCCGGTGCTCGTGGGTTCCCGGGTCCGGGCCGGCGGCGAGCTCGTCTCGGTCGACGAGGTCTCGGGCGGCGTCCAGGCGGTGATCCGCCTGACCGTGGAGGTGGAGGGATCGGACCGCCCGGCCTGCGTGGTCGACTCGGTCAGCCGCTTCCTGCGCTGACCCTCCCGCCGTCCGGCCCGAGCCCCGCCGGGGCCGCCGGTAGCATCGCCGGGTGGCCAAGCGGAAGCGTCGTCAGGCACCCCTCGCCCCACCGTCGGAACCGCCCGTCCGGCCGGGCCTGCTGAGCCCGACGCGGGCCGTCCCGGCGTCGATCGGCCGGCCCCCGTACGCCGCGACCGGCGACCCGGGCCCCTCCTCGTCGTCGGTGCTCCGGACCGCAGACGAGGTGGAGCGGATGCGTCGGGCCGGTGCGGCGGCCGCCGAGATCCTCCTCGAGGTGGGTCCCGAGGTCCGTCCCGGCGTCACCACCGACCACCTCGACGAGGTCGTCCACGAGGCCACCATCGCCCGGGGCGGCTATCCCAGCCCCCTCAACTACCGCGGCTACCCCAAGTCGGTGTGCACCTCGGTCAACGAGGTGATCTGCCACGGCATCCCGGACAGCCGCCCGCTGGCCGACGGCGACATCGTCAACGTGGACGTGACGATCTTCCTCGACGGCGTCCACGGGGACACGTCGGTCACCTTCGCCGTCGGTGGGCTGGCCGACCACGACCGGATGCTGGTGGCCGAGACCCGGGTGGCCATGGACGAGGGGATCGCCGCGGTGGCCCCCGGCCAGCCGGTGCACGCCATCGGACGGGCCATCGAACGCCACGCCCGACGCCACGGCCTGGGCATCGTCCGCGAGTTCATCGGCCACGGCATCGGCACCGAGTTCCACAGCGGGCTGCAGATCCCGCATTACCACGACCCGCGGGCGTCCACCGTCCTCGTGCCGGGCATGACGTTCACCGTGGAGCCGATGCTGACCCTCGGCGACCCGTCCTGCGGGATGTGGGACGACGACTGGACGGCGGTCACCCTCGACGGCCGTCGGACCGCCCAGTTCGAGCACACCGTGCTGGTCACCGAGGACGGCGTCGAGTTGCTCACCGTGGCCTCCGACGGCACGGTGCCGGCCGACGCCTTCGCCGTCCCGGCCGCCGTCTGAGTCGCCGGGGCCACCGCCCCCGGAGCGGGCCCATCCTCGAGGCCCCGTCTGGCGGGCCCCGGGTCAGTCCCGGATCTCGGCGGTGCCCTGCTTGGCCAGGGCCACCCAGGTCGTCCCGACCGACAGGCGGACCTCGGTGCCGTCCGCGGTGAAGGTGGCCGGCCGTGCGGGGTCGGGTCGATCCCACCGGCCGCGGACCACGTGCCCGTCGGTGAACAGCCAGGCCTCGCCGGAGCCCTCGGTGATCGCCTCGGGCGAGCGGAGGTCGGCGGCCGAACGGCCGTATCGGATGAACTGGACGACCACGTTGGCCGGGGCGATGCGGACCCCGTCGGCGTCGACGTGGGCCGTCCCGTTGTGGGTGCGTGCCCAGCCGGTGCCGTCCCAGTCGTAGTCGATCTCGGTGAGCCCGAAGTCGATGGAGACGCCGGACGCCTCCTCGGCTGCCGGGTGGAGGTCCTGGCCGGGGTAGCGGTGCAGGAAGGGCGCCGGCGGGACGGCCGTCCGGTCCGCGTGGTGGGCCCAGAGCCGGTCGGTGCCGGTGTACAGGTTGTGGGGTGGGCGCCGGGAGCGGTCCCGCCAGTAGTCGGGCTCGTGGGCGCTGTAGCCGGCGTCGGTCAGCGGCGACTGTCGCAGCGCGTCGCGGGTGCCTCGGTTGGCGCCCGAGTAGGCGAAGAGCGGCCGGTCGAAGCCCTCCAGGAGCGGTGGATCCGAGGTGCGGGCCGATCGGACCGGACCGACCTCGGCGGCCGAGGTGGACTGGAAGACGGCCACCAGTCGGGTCACCCCGCCCTCGACGAGCTCCTCGTAGACCACGTCGGCCTGGTTGACGCCGGACTGGGGGTGGGCCCGGGTGACGTTGTCGATCTTGACGGCTAGGGCGGGTCGACCGACGTCCTCGCCCTGGACCCCGGTCCACGTCCGGGTGACGGCCATGCGTTCGAAGCGCAGGATCTCGGCCTCCAGGTCGACGATCCCCGCCTCGGCCGTGGCGATGAGGCGCCGTACCTCCTCGATCTCCGCGTGGACGGCGGGCCGGGCCCCCTCGATCTCGGACTGGGACGCCAGCTCGGACCGTCGGCGGGCCTCGGCGTCGTCGACGAGGGACCGGAGGCCGGTGACGGCCTCGGCGGTGAGGCGGAGCTCGGCTCGGACCAGCTCGATGCGCCGTTGGGCCTCCTCGATGACCGAGTCGTAGAGCATGCGGTCCCGCACGTTGGCGAGGCCGTCCTCGGTCAGCTGCGCCGACTGGGTGAGGACGTCGTTGATCCGTTCGTCGTTGCGGACGTAGGCGTCGACGGCCATGGTCTGCTGGAGGGTGGTCGGTTCGTCCTGCGAGGCCAGGACCTCGATGAACCGGTCGGCCAGCAGCTCGATGCGCACCGGCAGCAGGGCCAGCTCGTGGTCCTCCATGCCGATGCGTCCCTCGGCTTCGCCGACCTGCCGGTCCAGGTCGACGAGGCGGTCCTCGAGGGCCGCGATCCGCGCGTGTCCGTCGGCGATGGTGGCCCGGTGGTCGGCGATCCCGCTCCGCGCGGCGGCGATCTCGTCGTCGTACGGGCCGGCCAGGGCGGGGACCACGCCGGAGGCCAGCACGCCGAGGATCCCGGCGGCCACCACCGCGGCGAGACGGCGGCGGCTGGCGGCGGTGGGCACGGCGCCGATCGTAGGGGTCGCCGCCCGGGTGGCCGGGGCACCCTCGGGGTGCTCGACGCCGGTCGCGTGGTCAGTTCCGTTGGCAGCGGGGGCACCAGGTGGTGGTCCGCTGGTCGAGGGCCCGGGCCGCCAGGGTGGCGCCGCACCGGTGGCACGGTCGGCCGCCCCGGCCGTAGCAGTCCAGTCGACGCTGGTTGTCGCCCGGGGCGCCGTCGGGGGCCCGGTAGTCCCGGAGCGTGGTGCCCCCGTGGTCCAGCGACTCGGCCAGCACCTCCCGGAGGTGTCCGAGGAGCCGACCGGCGCGTTCCAGCCCGACCCGGCGGGCCCCGGGATGGATGCCGGCCCGCCACAGGGCCTCGTCGGCGTAGATGTTTCCGACCCCGGCGATGGGCCGTTGGGAAAGCAACAGGGTCTTGATGCGTCGCCGGCTGCCCTGCAGCGCCCGATGGAAGCCGGCGGCGTCCAGCTCGGGGTCGAAGGGCTCCGGGCCGAGGTGGTGGAGGGTGGGCAGCCCCCGGTGGTCGCCGGCCGGGACCACGGCGATTCGGCCGAACCGGCGGACGTCCCGGAACCAGAGCCGTCGTCCGTCGTCGAGGTCCCAGGAGGCCCTTTCGTAGGGGTCGGCCGCCCGGGGCGGACCGGTTCCCGACGAGGAGGCCGAGTCGACGTGGAGGCCGCCGGTCATCCCGAGGTGGACGACCAGCTCGCGCTCGGCGCCGGTCCCGGCCGGTGCGGTGGTCCCGGTGGCCGGTGTCAGGCCGAGGAGGAGGTACTTGCCCCGCCGGTCGACGGCATCGATCCGGTGTCCGGCGGCCCGGGGGGCCTCGGCGAACTTGGGCGACGGGTGGGCGCGGGCGCCGGTGACCGTGGCGCCCGGCAGCAGTGCCTCGAGCTGGCGTCGGACCGTCTCGACCTCGGGGAGTTCGGGCACCGGGCCACGGTACCGGTGGGTCCGGACGGCCTCGGGACCGGCTCCGTCGGGGGACATGCGGGCAACCCGGCCACGGCCGGGTGGTGGGTTAGGTTGCCCGCATGGTCGCGGTGGCCCTGGTGAACCAGAAGGGTGGGGTCGGCAAGACCACCGTGGCCCTCGGCCTGGCCTCGGCGGCCTCGGCCCGGGGGACCGACGTCCTGGTGGTCGACCTCGACCCGCAGGGCAACGCCACCACCGGCCTCGGGGTGTTCGAGCCGGGACCCGGCGTGGATCGGGTGCTGGCCGAGGAGAGTCCCGGTGGGCTCGCCGCCGTGGTGGAGGACAGTGCCTGGCCGTCGGAGGTGGGGCCGCCGCCTCGTCTGGCCGCCTCGTCGCCCGGCCTGGCCGTCCGCGAACCCCAGTTGGCCACCGACCCGCTCGGCGCCCAGGACCGGTTGGCCCTGGCCATGAACGGGGCCCTGAATGGGGCCCTGAATGGGGACGTGAGGGGCGATGCCACGACGGCGGACGCCCTGGTGCTGGTCGACTGCCCGCCGTCGCTGGGCCTGCTGACCATCAACGCCCTCTTCGCCGCCGACGCCGTGCTGGTGGTGACCGAACCCGGTGCCTGGGCGGTCGACGGGGTGGGACGGGTCCTCCAGACCATCGATCGGATCCGGATGCGTCGTCCCGACGGCCGTCCCGAGGTGGTGGGGATTGCCGTGAACCGCCTGGGCCGAACCCGGGATGGCCGGTACTGGGACGAGCAGCTCCGGGCCGCCTACCCGGGCCGATGCCTGCCGTCGGTCCACCTGCGGGCCGCGGTGTCCGAGGCCGCCGCCCAGTCGCTGCCCATCCACGGCCTGGGGAGCCGGCCGGGTGCCGCCGAGGCGGCAGCCGAGTTCGACGTCCTGCTGGACCGGGTCCTGGCCGCGGCTCCGGGGGCCGATCTCGGCCAGGAGAGTCCCGGGATCGTCCAGGAGAGGAGCGCCTGATGGCCGGCTACGACCCACAGTCCCGTCGACCCCGGCCCTCGCTGCCCACCGACAGCCCGGTCGACGGTCTGCTCGACGTCGAGGAACCGGCCGACGAGCCCGTTCCCGTGCCTGAGGTTCCCGCGCCCGGGGAGCCGATCGGGGATCCGGTCGGAGACAGCGGCGACGGCGAGGGCCTGCGCCCGTTCGAGGCGCCGCCCATCGAGATGACCGACGAGCGGGCCGACCTGCTGCATCGCCTCGGTGCGCTGGCCGCCGTCGCCGCGCTGGTGGCCGTGCTGGTGCTCTGGCGCCGCCGTCGCCGCGACGCCTGACCGGTCCGCGCCTCAGGCCGGGAGGCCGAGCAGGACCCGGGCCGGGGCGTCGTCGCGGAGCCGCCCCCTGGCCGCTCGACTCCGGACCTCGTCGCCACCCTCCGGGCAGTCGGCCACGTAGGGGCACCACCCGCACAGCGGGCCGACGTCGGGCGGGAAGTCGTCGGCCGCACAGGCCCGACCGACCCCGGCCCACGACTCGGCGAACCGCTCGACGGCACCGTCCAGGCCGCTGTCGGTCACGTCGGTCTGGTGGACCCCGGACCCGAGGTAGTAGAGGCGGGCCCTGGCCGGTCGCTCGCCGAGGTGGTCCTCGACGGCGGCCGCGTACAGCAGGACCTGGTCCAGGGACTTCGGCACGTCCCCGGGCCGGGGCGCCTTCCCGGTCTTGTAGTCGGTGACGGCCAACCCGTCGGCCTCGACGTCCAGGCGGTCGACCACGCCGAAGAACGGGACGCCGCCCACCGTGGCCTCCACCCTGGCCTCGGTGGCCCGGACCTCGACGTCGGCCGGATCCTCGATCTGCCACAGGGCCTGGATGGCCGTCCATCCCCGCCACTTGAAGTTCCGCTGGGCCTCGGCGTCGTGGCCGAGGGCGACGTAGTCGGGGTCCTCGGCGGTCTCCGGCCAGGCCTCGGCGGCCAGCCGTCGGGCCCGGTCGAGGTCGCGGCCGTCGGCCGGCTCGGCACACAGCAGCTCGAGGACCCGGTGGACGAAGGTGCCCAGCAGGGCCGGTTCTCCCGGCGGGTCGGCCCGCTTCTCGACGTACCGGAACCGCCAGCGCCGTGGGCACTGGCGCCACGTGCCGGCTGCCGACACGGAGAAGGATCGGGGGAGGGCGGGCATGGCGGCGGTCGGCTCGGCGGTCGGCCTAGTAGTCGAGGGCGTCGGGGTCGAGCAGGGTGCTGTTGGCGATGAGGTAGTCGCGGCGCCGGGACACGTCCGAGCCCATGAGCACCTCGAACAGGTCGGCGGCCTTCCGGGCCGCCTTGGCGTCGGCCATGGTCAGCTTGCGCAGGATGCGGGTGTCGCGGTCCAGGGCGCACTCGGCCAGCTCCTCGACGTTCATCTCGCCCAGGCCCTTGAAGCGGTTCCACTTCAGGTTCTCGACCTTGCGGCCGCCCTTGGCCAATGAGGCGGTGACCTCGTCGCGTTCCTCGTCGGTGAAGGCCCGGTGGATGGTGTCGCCGACCTTCAGGGTGTAGAGCGGCGGCTGGGCGGCGAAGACGCGACCCTCGGCCAGCAGCGGCTGCATGTACTCGTGGATGAGGGTGAGGAGCAGGCAGCGGATGTGGCTGCCGTCCACGTCGGCGTCGCACAGGATCACGATCCGCCCGTAGCGGGCGGCGTCGAGGTCGAAGTCCTTCCCGGAGCCGGCCCCGATGGCCGTGAACAGGGCCTGGGCCTCGGCGTTGTCCATGACCTGCTTGAGGGTGGCCTTGCCGGCGTTCACCACCTTGCCCCGCAGGGGGAGGATGGCCGTGTTCTCGGCGTTGCGGCCCGCCTTGGCCGGCCCGGCGGCCGAGTCGCCCTCCACGATGACCAGCTCGGCGTCGGGCCCGTGGGTCCGGCAGTCGGCCAGCTTGTCGGGCATCCCCGTCGAGCCCATGCTGGCCGCCTTGCGACGGGCGTCCAGCATCTGCTTGGAGCTGACCCGGTTGACCACCGCGCTGGCCAACTTGTCCCGCACCGCGTTGATGTGGGTCTTGGGTCCGCTGCCGCCGAACCAGTCGGCCAGGCCGCCCTTGACCACCTCGTAGACGATCTTCTCGACGGCCGGGGTCCCCAGCTCCTGCTTGGTCTGGCCCCGGAACTGCGGCTCGGGGAACACGACCTTGACGGCGGCCACCAGGCCCTCCTGGACGTCCTCCTTGGTGGCCCGGTGCTTGTTCTCCTTCACCAGCTTGGCCAGCTTCCGGGTGTCCTTGAGCAGCACGTCGTTGACCGCCCGGGTCAACGCCCGGTCGAAGCCCGCGGTGTGGGTGCCGCCCTGGCTGGTCGGGATGGTGTTGACGAAGCTCTCGACCGTGGCGTCGTAGCCCTTGGTCCAGCGCAGCGCCACCTCCACGGTGCACTCCCGTTCGACGTCGGTCATCTTCCCGTCGACGGGGACCCGCTCGACGAACTCGGAGATCCCCGACAGGGTGATGACCTCGCAGGCGTTGTCGCCGACCGACAGGTGGTCGACCAGGTCGGCCAGGCCTCCCCGCGACACGAACTCGAACGTCTCGCCGCCGGCCCGCTTGTCGGTCAGGCGGACCTTCACCCCGGGGACCAGGAAGCAGGACTGGACGATGCGCCGCTGGATCTCCTCGGCGTCGATCCGGGCGTCGGCGTCGAAGACCTCCCGGTCGGGCCAGAACCGGATGCGGGTCCCGCTCTTGTTCTTGGAGATCCGCTTGACCTTCTGCAGGTCGTGTCCGGCCTTGAAGCTGGAGCCTATGAAGTGGCCGGCGACGCGCTCCTTGAAGGACAGTTCGTGGGTGTGGCCGTCGCGGTCGACCTGGGCCACGAGCTTGGTGGACAGGGCGTTGACCACCGAGGCGCCGACGCCGTGCAGGCCGCCCGACGCCCCGTAGGCGCCACCACCGAACTTGCCGCCGGCGTGGAGTTCGGTGAGCACCACCTCGAGCGCCGAGACCTTCCGCTTGGCGTGCCGGTCGATGGGGATGCCCCGGCCGTCGTCGGCCACCTCGACCGAGTGGTCGCGGTGCAGGGTGATGTCGATGCGCCGGGCGTGGCCGGCCGACGCCTCGTCGACCGCGTTGTCGACCAGCTCCCAGACCAGGTGCATCAGCCCGGGGGCCCCCGTGCCGCCGATGTACATGCCGGGCCGCTTGCGGACCGCCTCGAGGCCCTCGAGGGTCTGGATGGCGTCGGCGTCGTAGCCGTTGCCCGACCCCTTCTTCGTCGGGGCCTTCCCGGATGGGGCCTTCTTCGTGGTCGCCACCGTCACCACCTCGCCGGGCCGAGGGCCAGGACCTGGCGCTCGCTGGCCGTGCTCACCAGGTCGCGGCCCGTGGGCTCGAGCATCAGGGGCACCGGGGTGGGGTCGGGCTTCCTCGGGTCGGCGTCGCTGGCCATGACGGCCAGGAGCCCCATGGTCGGGCCGACGTGGGCGGTGGTCAGCGAGGCACCGTCGGCCGGCTTCGTGGCCCGGATCCCGACGCCGCCCCGTCCCTTGGCCTCGAACTCGGCGATCGGGGTGGCCTTGGCGCAGCCGTCGTCGGTCACCGTGATGAGGGCGTCGTCGGCCAGCACCGGGCAGGCGGCCACCACCGTGGCGCCGGACCGCAGCTTCATGCCGGCCACGCCGGCCGCCCCGCGGCCCTGGACGCTGATGCCGTCCACCGCGGTCCGCAGCACCTGGCCGTCGGAGGCCACGATCACCACGTCCACGCCGTCGGGGGCGGTGAACGCCGCGGCCACCCGGTCGCCGGCCTTGAGCTTCAGCAGCGGCTTGCCGGCCTTCGTCCCACGGACCTCGTCGAGGGTCAGGCGCTTGGCCACCCCCTGGGCGGTGACCACCACGAGGAGCTCGTCGCCGTCGGCGGCCAGCGTGTGGATGGCCTCGCCCCGGTTGGTGCCGAACGCCTGGGCGGCACCGGCGCCCCGGGCCCGCCCCTCGCCGTCGGCCAGCTCCGCGGCCAGGACCTGCAGGGCACGCCCCTCGGAGGTCACCGCGGTGACCGTCGAGGTGGTGCGGGTCAGCACCGAGGCGACCAGGACGTCGTGGCGTCCCGGGGTGGCCCGCCGGCCTCCCTCGGCGGGGAGCCGTCCGACCTGGCCGGAGGTGGAGAGCGTGACCACGCACGGTTCGTCGGCCACGTCGTCGGCCACCTCCACGGCGTCGAACACCGGGAGGTCGTCGGGGTCGACGATCTCGGTCCGGCGTTCGCGGCCGAACTGTTCCACGGCCTCGCCCAACTCGGACAGCACCAGTGTGCGCTGCCTCTTCTCGGACTTCAGGAGGGCCCGGTGGTCGGCGATGGCCTCCTCGAGCCCGGCCCGCTCCTCTTCCAGCCGCTGGACCTCCAGCGCGGTGAGCCGCTTCAGCGGCATGTCGAGGATGTGGTCGGTCTGGATGCGGGACAGGTCGAAGCGTTCCATCAGGGCCTCGCGGGCGGCCGCCGTGTCGTCGGAGCCGCGGATGATGGCCACCACCTCGTCGATGGCGTCCAGGGCCACCAGCAGGCCGGCCACGATGTGGAGGCGCTCCTCGGCCCGGGTGAGGCGGAACTCGGTGCGCCGCACCACCACGTCGAGCCGGTGCTCGATGTAGTACCAGCACAGGTCGTACAGGCCGAGGGTGCGCGGCTCGCCGCCGACCAGCACCACGTTGTTGATGCCGAACGACTCCTCGAGGGGGGTCAGGCGGTAGAGCTCGCCGAGGACGGCCTGCGGGTTGTGGCCGGGCTTGACGGTGACCTGCAGGCGCAGGCCGGTGTGGCGGTCCGACAGGTTCTTGAAGTCGGCGATCCCGGCCACCCGGCCGGCCTCGTTCAACTCCTTGAGCTTGCCGATGACCCGCTCGGGCCCGACCTGGTAGGGGAGCTCGGTGACCACGATGGCCTGCCGGCCGCGGCCGACGTCCTCCACGTGGGCCCTGGCCCGGATGCGGATGGAGCCCCGCCCCGTCTCGTAGGCCTCGCGGATGCCGTCGTCGACCACGATGCCGCCGCTGGGGAAGTCCGGCCCGGGGAGCACGGCCATCAGCTCGTCGATGGTCGGCTTGGGCCGGCGCTTGTTCATCACCAGGGTGACCGCGGCGTGGACCTCGGCCAGGTTGTGGGTCGGCATGTTGGTGGCCATGCCGACGGCGATGCCGGTGGTCCCGTTGAGGAGGAGGTTGGGGAGCAGCGCCGGGAGGGCGGTGGGCTCGGTGGCCTCGGCGTCGTAGGTGGGGCGGAATTCGCAGGTGTCCTCGTCGAGCTCGCGCACCATGGCCATGGCGGCCTCGGTGAGGCGGCACTCGGTGTAGCGGGGGGCGGCCGGCGGGTCGTCGAGGGAGCCGAAGTTCCCCTGGGGGTCGACGAGGGTCATGCCCCGGGCGAACGGCTGGCCCATGCGGACCAGGGCGTCGTAGATGGCGGCGTCGCCGTGCGGGTGGTAGCGGCCCATGGTGTCGCCCACCACCCGGGCGCTCTTGCGGTGGGGAGTGTCGGGTCGCACCCCCATGCGCAGCATCGAGTAGAGGATCCGCCGTTGGACCGGCTTGAGGCCGTCCCGGACGTCGGGGATGGCCCGCGAGGTGATGACGGAGAGCGAGTAGGCGAGGAAGGACTCCTTCATCTCCTCCTCGACGGGGACCGGGACGACGAGCTTGGCGAAGTCCTCCGGGTCCTCGATGAGCTTCTGCTGGGTGGCCACGTCAGGTCTCGTTCCGGTGCGTCTGGTTCAGGTGGAGGGGGTCGTTCGGCTCGGGAACCGGTCCGGTCCGACCGGCGGTCCCATGGTGCCGCGGGGGTGTGACGGCGCCCGTCGGCGACCGTACCGGCGCCGTCAGGGGCGGACGCGGCAGCGCGACACCCCGGTGACGAGCTCGTCCAGCGCGTCCAGCAGCCGGGTCCCGCCCACCGAACGCAGTCGGGCCATCTCCCCGGCCGACCACGGGTGGTCGATCTGGTCCGGGGCCAGGCCGGCCCGCGTCCAGGTCTCGCCGACCAGGCGCAGGGCGTGGTCCACGCCGGGATCGCAGCAGGACACCAGCAGCGCACCCGCCTCGTCCGGGTCCAGCCCCGGTGGCGAGTCGGTGGAGGCGGAGAACGTGCCCAGTCGGAAGCGGAGGGCCTCCGTGGCGATCCGGGCGTGGTTCATCACCTCCGAAATTACCGTCCCGGCCTCCCCGGCTCGGGGATGCCGGGGGCCGGACAGCAGCCGGCCGGGCAGTCGTCGGGCCACACGCCGAGCGAGCCCGCCGAGGGGCGTGGCGCCCCGTCCCCGAGGCGCTCGGCCACGAGGTCGACGACCATGTCGGCGAACCGTCCGTCGTCGTCGACGGCGCCGGCCCGCTGGAAGGCCACGCCGGCCTCCGCCGCCCGTCGGGCGGCCTCCACGTCGAGGTCCCAGGCGATCTCGAAGTTCTCCACCGGGAAGCCCAGCGGGGAGACCACCACGGCGTCCACGCCGGCCGCGGCCAGCGATTCGATGCGGTCGCCCACGTCGGGCTCCAGCCACGGGACCTGCGGCGGCCCGCTCCGGGACTGCCACACCACCTCCCGGTCGTGCCGTCCGGCGGGGTCGACCCGGTCGGCCACCAGCCGGGCCAGGTCGTGGAGCTGGGCCACGTAGTCGCAGGTGGCCGACAGGGCGGCGGGGATGCTGTGGGCCGAGAACAGCAGGTGGGCCCGATCGCGCCGATCGGCGGGCAGGCGGTCGAGGGCCTCGACCAGGCGGTCGGCGGTGGCGTCGACCAGCAGCGGGTGGTCGTGGTGGCGGCGGAGCACGTCGATGCGGGGCGCGCCGGGACCCACCGCGGTCCGGGCCACGTCCAGGTTCTCCCGGTACTGGCGGCACGTGCTGTACGAGGCGTAGGGGGAGGCCAACCAGGCCAGGGCCCGTCGCACCCCGGCGTCGCGCATGGCGGCCACGGCGTCGGCCAGCAGGGGGGCGGCGTTGCGGTTCCCCCAGAAGACGGGGAGGTCGATCGACCGGTCGGCCAGCCGGGCCTCCACGGCGCCGCGCAGCGCCCGCATGCGCCCGTTCAGCGGGGAGACGCCGCCCACCGTGTGGTAGCGGTCGGCCACCTCGGCCAGGCGTTCCGGGGGGATGGGGCGGCCCGCGGTGACCCGGGCCAGGAACGGCTCGACCTCGGCGGACGACTCCGGGCCGCCGAACGCCACCAGCAGGACGCCCTCGATCGGCCCGTCGGGATCGTGCACGGGCCCCGCCTCCTCAGGATCCTCAGGCGGAGACGTCGAAGTGCGACAGGTCGTCGACCAGGCCGGTGCGGATGGCGTCGGCGACGGCACCACGCGACGTGGTCCGGGTGCGGCGCAGCGCCCCCCGGCCCACGCCGGCCATCGACAGCGCCTGTGACACGGCCTCGTCGAGCACCCGGTCGGGGTCGACCACCTCGTCGAGGTAGCCGACCTCGACGGCGCCCGCCGGGTCGACCATCCGCCCCAGCAGGGCCGCACCCAGGTGGCGGGGCGACAGGCGGTCGCGCATCAGCTCGGTGGCGAAGAACGGCAGGGGCATGCCGATGGTGACCTCGGGCATCCCCACCTTGAACTCGCCGTCGGCCCCGATGCGGACGTCGCTGGACATGAGGATGATGGCGCCTGCCGCGATGGCGTGGCCGGTGCAGGCGGCCACCACCGGCCTCGGGTGCAGGTAGGCCTTCAAGAAGGCGTCCACGCCGGCGGCCAGCAGGTCCCGGGCGTCGTCGCCACCCCGTCCCATGACCTCCAGGTCGAAGCCGGCGGAGAAGCGGCCCGGCCGTCCGGCCACCACGACGGCGTCGGCGTCGGCCGCGTCGTCCAGGGCGGTGGACAGGGCGTCCAGCATGCGGTGGCCGAGGGCGTTGGCCTTGCCGTCGTCCATGGCCACCACGGCCACGCCGTCGTGGTCGGCGATGCTGACGGGCGGGGCCGGGTCGTCGGGCGAGGTGCCGTCGGGGCCGGTCTCGGAGGAGGGCATGCCGGGAACCTACCGGCACCTCCGGTGGCGGGACCCACCGGTACCCTTGGGCCCATGAGCAAACAGGTGGTCGACGAGCTCGACGCGGTCATGGAGGTCACCGACGGCGCCCTGGCCAAGGTGCTGGAGGTCCGCGATTCCCAGGACGACGAGCCGGGTGGCCTCGCCCTGCTCATCGACGTGACCGGGGTGAACGGCGTCGACTACGTCTACGACCTGGCCTTCGTGCCCGTCGCCGAGCTGCCCGACGACTGCCACCGCTGGACCGTCCCGGCGGCCGAGGGCGCCTCGGGCGGGGACCGCGCCCCGGAGATGGACGACGCCCTGGAGATGGCGGTGGGCGACGAGAGCCGGTCCAAGCTGGCCGGCGCCACCCTCGACCTGCCCAGCAACCCCGTCCAGGGCGGCCTGGTGATCCGCAACCCGAACCGGCCCAACCCCCTGGGCGACGTCGGCGAGCTGGAGCTCACCGGGGAGGTCCCGGAACGCATCGAGCAGCTGCTGGTCCAGAGCGTCAACCCGATGCTGGCGTCCCACGGCGGGTTCGCCACGCTCGTCGGGGTCGACGGCCACACGGCCTACGTGACGATGGGCGGCGGCTGCCAGGGCTGCGCCATGAGCCAGGCCACCCTCACCGAGGGCATCCAGCGGGCCATCCTCGAGGCGGTCCCGGAGATCACCGAGGTGGTCGACGCCACCGACCACTCGGCCGGGGACAACCCCTTCTACT
>JAERSW010000082.1 GCA_016845305.1 Acidimicrobiales bacterium | reverse complement strand
TGCCGTCGAGTCCGGTAACCCGGAGAAGGCGGTGTGACCCGCTCTGGCGCACGATCTCGCCGCCGTGGGTCGACACGATCAACCGGACCACCTCCCTGCTCGTCCAGGCCCGCATGGTGAAATCTACTAGACAACTAATGTCTAGCCCTCTAGACGGCTGCGGGGAGGCTGGCGCCGACGGTATCGCCGGTCCGCCGCCTACTGCTGTTGCTGCTGCTGGGCCTGGGCGGTGGACGGCTCGGGCGCCGGGTGGGTGCGGGGCGGGGCCAGCACCGTGGCCTGCTGCGACGGGTCCATGCGACGGATCTCCACGTCGGTCTCCACCTCGGCCGTCGACGACCCCGACACGGCGCCACGGATCGGCGGCACGTCGTCGTAGTCGCGGCCGTGGCCGATCTTCACGTGCCGAACCCCGACCTCACGGCCGTTCGTCGGGTCCAGGGCCATCCATCCGTGCCCGGGCACCGCCGCCTCGAACCAGGCGTGGGTCTGCACGTTCACGAGGTCGCCGTCGACGTTCTCGCCGGTCCGGTCCGACGACGTGAACAGGTAGCCCGACACGTACCGGGCCGGCACCCCGAGGGACCGGCACATGGCGACGGCCAGGTGGGCGAAGTCCTGGCACACCCCGTGCCCCTCGGCCAGCACCCGGTCGACGTCGATGCCGATGTGGGTCGACCCCGTCTCGTACGCCATCCGCTCCCGCACCAGGTCGTGCACGCCGACCACCGTCGACACCAGGTCGTCGGCCCGGGCGTCGGCCGCCGCGTCGGCCACCGCCGGACCCCAGTCGGCGTGCGGGGTGCGGGCCAGGTACTCGTCGTGTCGGTCGCGGAACTCCTGTTCGGACAGGCCGTCCCACCCGATGGCCTCCGGGCGGGGACGGGCTCCTGCGGTCTCGACGGCGGCCTCGGCCACGATCTCCAACGACAGGTGCGGCTCGCGCACCCCGAAGGCGTCGACCCTCGTCCCCCAGTAGTCGGTGAACGCCAGCGACCTCGACGACGGGGCCACCGACAGCCGGTAGGCGACCAGGTGCTGCCGTCCGTCGGTCAGGGGCGCCAACCGGACCTCGTTCTGCGACTCGGCCACCCAGTCGTCGTAGGCGTACAGCGTGCGGTTGCGGATGTCGAGCCTCACCGGCGGCCCTCCAACGGCACCGACGGCGACGGCTGCGGAGACGGGCCGGAACCGGGCAGCGGCCCGGGCGACAGGTCGGCGTTGCGGAAGTACTGGGCGGTCATGGCGTCGGCCACCGACCGGATCCCTTCGTCCAGCTCGGCGCAGAACCCGGGCAGGTCGACGCTGGGATGGTCGACGTCGGCGTACTCCAGGTTCGACCGGACCCGTCCCAGCACCGTCTCGGTCCGGCCCCGCTCCGCCGGCTGGTCCGACAGCCGCCCCAGCAAGGTCTCGGCTCGCACCAGGCAGAAGAGGACGCTGCGGGGGAACACCGGGTTCTGGAGCAGGAACGCCCCGACCGCCATCGGCTCGAGGCTCGGGCTGCGCAGGCGCCGGAACGCCTCGACGGCCGACACCGAGGACAACGTCAGCAGGGCGTCGTCGAACGTGCCGGTCGACAGGTGCGCCCACCGGATGCTGAGCAGCCGGGTGGTCATCACGGCCCGCTCGACCAGCATCCCGATGAGCAGGAACCGGTAGCCGTCGTCGCGGGGCATGTTCTGCTCCACGACACCGGTCATGGTCTGGCACCGGTTCTTGACCGCCTGGAACAGCAGGTACGGCTCGCCGTCGAGGTCGTCGACCAGGTCCCGGCCCTCGAGCTCGTGGTGGAACCGATTGGCCGCCTCCCACACCTCGGTGGGGAGGTGCTCGCGCACGCTGCGCAGGTTCTCGCGGGCGGTCCGCACGGCCGACAGGACCGACCCGGGGTTGTCGGGGTCGGCGACGAGGAACTCGCTGACCCCGGGGCCGGTCACGTCGCGGCCGGTGGCCAGGTACTCGGCGTGGACCCGCATCACGGTCAGCAGCTCGTCCCACTGGACCGCCGCGTCGGGTCGGATGATCGTGCCGTGCTGGGTGGCGTCGAGGATCCGGGCGGTGTCCTCGGCCCGTTCGACGTAGCGGCCGGCCCAGAACAGGCTCTCGGCGTGGCGGGCCAGCATCAGGCGGCGCTTCCCTCGGAGGGGCTTCTGTCGGACGGGTCGGCAGCGCCCGTGCCGTCGAGCACCCACGTGTCCTTGGAGCCGCCACCCTGCGACGAGTTGACGATCAGCGACCCCTCCCGCATGGCGACCCGGGTCAGGCCGCCGGGGATCACCTCGATCGACTCGCCGGTCAGCACGAACGGACGCAGGTCGACGTGGCGACCCTCGAGCCGGCCGTCGACGCAGCTCGGCACCCGGCTGAGCGCCACCACCTCCTGGGCGATCCAGCCGCGCGGGTCGGCCTCGACGGTGTCGCGCATGGCGGCCAGCTCGGCGTCGGTGGCCTGCGGGCCGATCAGGATCCCGTAGCCGCCCGACTCGGCCACCGGCTTCCACACCAGCTCGTCGATCCGGTCCAGCGCCGCGGCCCGCTCGTCGTCGTCCCACAGCACGTACGTCGTGGCGTTGTCGATGAGCGGCTCCTCGCCGAGGTAGTAGCGGATCATGGCCGGCACGTACGGGTAGACGGCCTTGTCGTCGGCCACGCCGTTGCCGACCGCGTTGGCGACGGTCACCGTGCCGGCCCGCACGGCGGCCATCAGGCCGGGCACGCCGAGCGTGGAGCCGGGGTTGAACACCACCGGGTCGAGGAAGTGGTCGTCGATGCGCCGGTAGATGACGTCGACCTTCCGGAGCCCGCCGGTGGTGCGCATGGCCACCACGTGGTCGTCGACCACCAGGTCCCGGCCCTCGACCAGCTCGACGCCCATCTGGCGGGCCAGGAAGGCGTGCTCGAAGTAGGCCGAGTTGAAGACGCCCGGCGTCAGTACGCACACCACCGGGTCGTCGCCGGCGGCCGGCGGCGCGGCGTGCTTCAGGGCGGCCAGCAGCGACCGGCCGTAGTGGTCGACCGAACGGATCCCCATCCGGTCGAAGGCGCCGGTCAGGACGCGGGCCATCGTCGCCCGGTTCTCCAGCACGTAGCTGACGCCCGACGGGTTGCGCAGGTTGTCCTCCAGGACCAGGAAGCGGCCGTCGGCGCCCCGCACCACGTCGACGCCCGACACCAGGCACCGGGCCCCGTGCGGGACCGACACGTGGAAGGCCTCCCGCTCGAAGCCGGACGACGTCATGACCAGCCAGCGGGGGACCACCCCGTCCTCGAGGATGGCCTGGTCGCCGACGTACAGGTCCTCGAGGAAGCGGTTGCAGGCGTCGACCCGCTGGGCGAGGCCCCGCTCGAGGTGTGACCACTCGTCGGCCCGGATGATCCGGGGGAACAGGTCCATCGGCCACGTGCGCTCGATGCCCTGCGCCTCGCCGTACACGGTGAAGGTGATGCCTCGGCTGCGGAGCACGTCGTCGCGCAGGGCGCCGTGGTGGCGGAGGTCGTCGGGCGACAGGGCGTCGAACCAGTCGACCACCGGACCCTGGCCGGGTCGGGGCGTGCCGTCAGGGCCGATGG
The DNA here is from genome assembly GCA_016845305.1 of Acidimicrobiales bacterium. Taxonomy (GTDB): domain Bacteria; phylum Actinomycetota; class Acidimicrobiia; order Acidimicrobiales; family MedAcidi-G1; genus UBA9410. The sequence goes on along the minus strand of JAERSW010000082.1, from coordinate 24,803 downwards.
CCTCGTCGTAGAACCCACCGAGGTCGTAGCCGGAGAAAAGGCCGCCCGCCATGGGCCGACGGTAGTGCGGATCGATGGGGCCGACCGCCGTTCGTAGACTCCGCGGCCGTGGTGGACGTGCCCGAGCCCGGACCGGTGGCCGGCCTGCCGATGTACGACTGGCCCGAGGTGCACGACGCCGTCGATGCGCTGTGGGCGGCCATCGTCGTCCGGCTGGGGGTGGCCGGGGTCGACGCGCCCGATTCGTTGTGGCGCCCGACGGACGTGGCCGACCTGTGGTCGCACCCCGACCTGCTCGTCGGAGAGACGTGTGGCGCCCAGGTGGCCGGCGAGTACCGGGGCCGGTTCGAGGTGCTCGGCGTGCTCGACCACGCGGTGGACGGGTGCCGGCCCGGTGACTACCGGTCGGTGGTGGTGGTCCGCGACGACGACCCGGCCGAGGGGCTGGCCGACCTGCGGGGTCGGGTGGCGGTGGTCAACGGCCGCCGGTCGCAGTCGGGGTGTTACGCCCTGCAGTCCGAGGTGGCCCCGTTGGCTGTCGACGGGCGGTTCTTCGCCTCGGTCGTCGAATCGGGCGCGCACCGGGCGTCGATCCGGGCGGTGGCCGAGGGACGCGGCGACGTGGCGTGCATCGACGCCGTGTCGTGGCTCCTCGCCCTCGATCACGAACCGACGGTCGACGGGCTTCGGATCCTGGCGTGGACCGATCCGTTGCCGGCACCCACGGTGGTGACCGGTTGGGCCAACGGCGGGCTGCGGGACGTGCTGGTCGCCGCGGTGGGCGAGGCGCTGACGCTGGTCGACCTCGAGGTACGCGAGGCGTTGCACCTGTACGGCTTCGTGCCCCGGACGGCCGCCGACTACGACGTGCTGGCCGACCGCCTCGCCACCGCGACCGCCGCCGGCTACCCCACCGTCGCCTGACGGCGATTCCCTACCGCGAGCGGTCACAGCGATGCCCTACCGTGAACACATGGGGCCAGAGCGAGAGGACCGAGAGGACGATGCCGAACTCCCCGATCGGGTCCAACAGGGGATCGCCGAGGGGTGGATTACTCCATCTCGCGGAGAAGGCCTCCAGCCACCGGTTCGGTATCGCTCGTCGGTGACGATCGCCGAGATGCTCGACGAGGACCGCGGCTGAGCGGAGTTCCCAACCGAGCCTCGCCTCTGAGCGAGGAGCCGACCGCATCTACGGTGGGGGCGTGAGCACGCTGGAAGGGCGCACGGCGGTGGTGACCGGGGCGTCGGCCGGGATCGGTGCCGCGACCGTCGCCACGCTGGCCGACCGGGGCATGCACGTCCACGCCCTGGCCCGTCGGGCCGACCGCCTTGCCGAGTTGGCCGAGGCCACCGGCTGCACCACCCACCAGGTCGACGTGCGCGACCACGACGCCCTGCGCGGCCTGCTGGGCGGCCTCGAGGTCGACGTGCTGGTCAACAACGCCGGCGTGGGCCGCGGCATCGCCTCGTTCGCCGAAGCCGACCCGGCCGACCTCGACCAGACCATCGACACCAACGTGTCGGCCGTACTGCACGCCTGCCACGCCGTGCTGCCCGGGATGATCGAACGGGGCCGCGGCCACCTGGTCCTGCTCGGCTCCACGGCCGGCCTGCACGCCCTGCCCACCACCGTCTACGGCGCGTCGAAGGGGGCCATCCACATGATGACGGCCAACCTGCGGCTCGACCTGGTGGGCACCGGCGTGCGGGTCACCGAGGTCTGTCCGGGACGGGTGACCACCGAGTTCTACGACGCCGCCATCGACGACCCTGAGCAGCGGGCCGGCCTCCAGCAGACCGGGATCAGCGAGCTGACCAGTTGGGACGTGGCCGACGCCATCGCCTATGCCGTCGAGGCGCCGTGGCACGTGAACGTGACGACCATCGAGCTGCAGCCCACCGAGCAGACCTACGGCGGGTCGCGTTTCGACCCGGTGGAAGGCCGGACGCCGTGAGCGACGGCCGGGTTGTCGTGGTGACCGGCGGCGGTTCCGGCATGGGCGCGGCGACCGCCCGGCTGTTCGCCGACGAGGGCGCCACCGTGGTCGTCGTCGACCGGAACGCCGAGGCCGCCGACGCGGTGGCCTGCGAGGTGGGTGGCGACGTCCGAATCGGCGACGTGTCCGAACCGGCCTTCTGCGACGAGGCCATCGACGGGGTGGTAGCCGACCACGGACGGATCGACGTCCTGGTCAACGCCGCGGGGATCATCCAGCGGGGCGGAGCCGACGAAACCGATGCCGAGGCCTGGCACCGGACCATGGCCGTGAACGCCGGCGGCACGTTCCTCATGTCGAAGGCGGCGGTGCGCCACATGGTCCCGCAGGGGTCGGGCGCCATCGTCAACTTCGGATCGATCTCCGGGACGTTGGGCGCCGGCGGCGGCGTCGCCTACTGCGCCTCGAAGGGGGCCGTCCACCAGGTCACCCGGGCCATGGCCATGGACCACGCCACCGACGGGATCCGGATCAACGCGGTGGCCCCCGGCGAGGTCGACACGCCGATGTTCTCGTCCGGCCGGGCCACGCCCCCCACCGCCGCCGAACTCCAGGCCGTCGCCGACGAGTTCGTGCCGATGAAGCGCCTGGCCCAGCCCGACGAGGTGGCTCGGGTCGTGGTGTTCCTCGCCTCGGACGCCGCCAGCTACATGACGGGCGCCATCGTCCCCGTCGACGCCGGCTACACCAGCCGCTGACCGGGGTCCCGGCCCCGACGCGTGTAGGCGCGTCGGCGGGCCGCCGTTACCCTCCCGTCTGCGGGGTGGAGCAGTCTGGTAGCTCGTCGGGCTCATAACCCGAAGGTCGCGGGTTCAAATCCCGCCCCCGCCACCAAGAGAGAGGCCCGGTCCCAGCGGCCGGGCCTTTCCCGTTCCCGGGCCACCGATGGCGGCTGCGAGGATGGCCACATGGACGGTCTGGGCGCCAGGTTCCTGGCGATGCACGACACGGGCACGTTCGTGATGGCAAACGTCGCCGATGCCGGCACGGCCCGGGCCGTCAGCGGCGCCGGGATCGCGGCCATCGCGACGACCAGCTCCGGCCACGCGACCACCATCGGGCGCCGAGACGCAGCCGGTGACGTCACCCTGGACGAGCACGCCGAGCACACCGCCACGCTGGTCGCGGCGGCATCGGTGCCCTGCAACGTGGACGCCGAGAACGGCTACGGCCACGAACCCGAGGACATGGCCGCCGCGGTGCGACGCTTCGCGGCGACCGGGGCCGCCGGCATGGGCATCGAGGACTGGTCCGGCGACCCCGAGCGCGGCCTCTACGACCGGGCACTGGCCATCGCCCGCATCGAGGCCGCCGTCGAAGCGGCCGCAGCGCTCGACGAGCCGTTCGTCATCACCGGCCGGACCGAGGTCCTGCTCTACGGCCTCGACGGCGGGCTCGACGAGACGATGGCCCGACTTCAGGGTTTCGCCGAGGTCGGCGCCCACTGCCTGTACGCCCCCGGCACCTGGGACCGCCCGACGATCCGGACCGTCGTCGACGAGGCCGGTGGGCCCGTGAACGTGCTCGTGCCCCTCGGCCGGCCGGGGTTCCGGCCCGACGGCTCGCCGGACCTGACCGTCGACGACCTGGCCGAGATGGGCGTCCGCCGAATCAGCCTGGGTGGCTCGCTCTACTCGGCCCAGGTGGCCTTCGCCGCGGAGTTGGCGCGCCAGGTGTTGGGCACCGGCAGCCTGGCCTCGAACCTGGTCGTCGGCTGACCGTTCAGTCCCGGAAGTCCGGGCAGTGGCGGTCGAGCATGCGGAGCAGGCCCGGCCACTGGAGCGTCCCGTCGAACACCTCGACGTGCTCGGGGTGGGTGGCGTAGTCGCGGATGATCCGGGCGGAGGTCTCGGGGTCGTCCGACGGCTGGAGGAGCCGGTCGGCCGCGGGGAGGGCGTCGACCTGGCAGCGGCAGGCCACGTCGAGGGTGCGGGCCAGGAAGAAGGCCTCGCCGACGCTGCGACCCACGACCATCATCCCGTGGTTGCGCATCAGCAGGATCTGCCGGTCGCCGAGCGACGCGACGGTCCGGTCCATGCACTCGTCGTCGATCTCGACGTCGAAGTCGACGTAGGTGACGTGGCGTTCGACGATGAAGCCGTGCTGCTCGACCGGCTGGAGTCCCTCGGGCAGTGACGCCACGATGGCGGTCGCGTCGGTGTGGGTGTGGACCACGCAGTTCACGTCCGGCCGGGCGGTCAGTACGTCGCGGATCTGGTTGCACGAGGAGTAGTTCAGGGGTCGCCCCCGGCCCACGTCCGGCCGCTCGTCGAAGCGGATCTTGTGGAGGTCCGAGGCGCGGACCTCGTCGAAGAAGTCGCCGTAGGACTTGACGAGGAAGGCGTCGGGTTCGTCGGCGACGCGGACGCCGACCATGCCCTCGACCAGGTCGGTCAGGCCGTACATGTCGAGGAGTCGGTGGCCCGCGGCGCATTCCACCCGGGAGGCCCATTCGGCCTCGGAGATGCCTCCCGGTTCCGCGGTCGTCGCGTCGTCGATGGTCGAGGTCATGGCGTCGGTCCTCCCCGGTCGGCCCGTCGTCGCCGATCGTCCACATGATCGTCCATGTCGCCCGCGGCCGCGCCACCGATCCCTGTCACCGGTCCTCCGTACGGTCGCCGGATGGAGTCGACCTGGCGAATCGAGGTGTTCGAGTCAGCGGACGGCACGGTTCCCTTCGAGCGGTTCGTTGACGACCTCGGCGATCTCCAGGTTGCTGCCCTCGACGCCGCCATCCGGCACGTCCTGGCGGTCCGGGGCATCGACCTGGTGAGGACGGAATGGCTCAAGGCGCTGGGTGTCGGGCTCCACGAGTTCCGCATCCGACACGATGCACGGGAGATCGCCGCCATGTTCGGAGCTGGAGGTCGGCATGGCAGAGCCGGTGAAAGGGTGCTGCTCCGGGTCTTCGTCCATTTCCACGGCGACCGGATCGCCCTCCTGCTCGGCGGCTACGACAAGGGTCGAGACCCGAAGCCTCGGCGCCAGCAGAGGGAGATCGAACGGGCGAGGAAGGCCCTTCGGCAGTTTCGGTCCGGGTCCGGGGCGCTCGGGCCGGCGGGTTGATTCGACATGGGGAAGTACCCATACTGTTTGGGGCACCGGAGAGAGGCGACGGGGACGGCGAGGTGGTCGTGATGGCCAAGGGATACGAGCAGGCGATGGCGGGTCGTCGGCGACGGTCGGGCGATGTGGCGGCGAGCGGCGAGGTCTTCGCCCGGGCCTACGAGATCGCCATGCAGGTCGTGGAACTCCGCGAGGGCCTCGGCCTGACACAGGCCCAGCTCGCCGAGAGGTGCGGCATGGACCAGGGGGACATCAGTCGGATCGAACGGGGTGCCACCAGTCCCACGACACGGACCCTCCAGCGCATCGCTGATGCCGTCGACGCCGACGTGCGACTGGTCGCCCGGTCGTCCTGACCGTCCCGGCCGACGGCGGCCGCTGAGAGGTCAGAGGCAGCCGGTGGCGCGGAGGTGGGCGACGGCCGCTTCGTCGTAGCCGAGCTCGGCCAGCACCTCGTCGGTGTGCTCGCCGAGCCGCGGTGGCGGCCGGTCGATCGACGGACCTCCGTGTTCGAACCCGTAGCCGGCCAGCGGGAATGCCGACGGGCCGACCATGCCGTCGGGCAGCGCGACGGCCTGCAGACCCCGACGCGATGCCAGTTGTTCCTCGTCCAGGGTCTCGTCCAGCCGACGGACCCGGGCCGCCGGCACCCGGGCGTCGTTCAGGGCCGCCTCCCACTCGGCGGCCGACCTCGTCGCCAGGTGGCCGGCCAGCAGCGCCCGGTCGGCGTCGCGGCTGGACCCCGCCTCCGAACGGGGCATGGACCGGACCTCGGCAGCGCGATCCGACTCGCCGAGTACGTCCAGCAGGCGCCCCAACTGCTCGTTGGTCCAGGCGCCGACCATCAGCGTCCCGTCGGCCGTCTCGAACGTGGCATAGCCGGCGTACGACCGGTGCTCGTTGCCGTGCGGTGGCGGTGCGTGGCCGTCGGTCAGGGTGTCGACGACCATGGCGCCCATCAGCATGAGGGCGCAGTCGAGCATCGACACGTCGATCCGCTGGCCGGCGCCGGTCCGGTCCCGTTGGAACAGCGCCGCGGAGATGGCCAGGGCCGCCTGGGCACCGGTGCCGTAGTCGACCATCGGCGGGCCGACCCTCGTCGGCGTCCAGCCCTCCTCGCCGTTGGCGGCCATCAGCCCCGAGAACGCCTGGATGACGACGTCGTAGGCCGGATGGTCGGCCTTCGGCCCGGTGTGGCCAAACCCCGACAGCGAGCAGTGCACCAGCCGACCGTTGAGAGACCGGGCCCGCTCCCAGCCGTACCCGAGTTCGTCGATGGCGTCGCCGGCGTAGTTCTGGACGAGCACGTCGGTGCCCGCGACCAGCCGGTCCATCACCTCGCGACCGCCGTCGGTGCGCAGGTCGAGCGTGATGGCCCGCTTGCCGGAGCCGTTGGCCTGGAAGTAGGTGCCGTAGTCGGCGGCGTTGCCGTCGGCGTCGACGCCCTCGACCCGGGTCATGTCGGGGCGGTCCGGTGGCTCGACCTTGACCACGTCGGCGCCGAGCACCGCCAGCTGGTGGGTGCAGAACGGCCCGGCCAGCACGTGCGTCAGGTCCAGCACCCGGATGCCCTCGAACGGCTTCATGCACACTCCCCCGGGGGCGATTGCGGACCGGGCCGCATCATGGCAGCGTCACCCCGTGCCCCGCCCGGATGCCGAACCGGTCACCCTCCTGGCCTGCCAGGTCGAGGTGCCGACCATGACCACGGCCGCCGAACGCGACGCCCACGTGGCGACGATGGTCGAGCGGATCCGGGCCGAGCTGGCCGAGGCGCCGGTCGACCTCGTGGTCCTGCCCGAGCTGTCGTCGATCGACTACTCGCGGGCCGCCTTCGAACGCCTCGACGTCCTGGCCGAACCGATGGACGGCCCGACGGTGACGGCGATCTCCGGCCTGGCCGCCGAGCACGGCACCACGATCGTCGTCGGGATCGCCCGCCGCGACGGCGACCGGAACCGCATCACCCAGGTGGTGGTCGGCCCCGACGGCGAACCCGTCGTGCACTTCGACAAGCTCCACCGCGCCGACTTCGGGTTCTCCGAGGAATCCGAGTTCTTCACCGCCGGCTCGCACCTGGCCACCTTCGACGTGGGCGGCCTGCGGTTCGCGCCGATCGTCTGCTACGACGTCCGCTTCCCGGAGCTGGTCCGCACCCTCGTCGTCGACCACGGCACCGACGTCGTCCTCCACTGCGGTGCCTACGGGCGCGACGAGTCGTTCCCGTCGTGGCACGCCTTCGTGACGACCCGGGCCATGGAGAACCAGGTGCCGATGCTCAGCCTGAGCCGGGCCGGGGCGGCCTTCGGCGGCTCCGTCTTCTGCGGGCCGTGGGTCGATGACGACCATCCGCCCGTCCGGTTCCCCGAGCACGACGAGGCGTTCGTGCGGCTCGTCGTCGACCCGGCCGAGATCCGCCGGGTCCGCGACCGGTACCGGTTCCTGCACGACCGCTTCGGGTCGTACGCCGACCTGCCGGTCATGCAGGGCCCGCGGTGAACGGCCCCGTCGTGGGCGAGCCGATCCGGCTCGGGTCCGCGTAGGGGGTCGGGGAGTAGGTTGCGCGCCATGTCCGACCCGGGGCCCGCAGACGTCGTGGGGTTCACCCGCATGGACGAGGCCTGCCAGGCCGACTACGACCTGCTCGACGCCCGCCTCGACGAGTACCTGGCCGAAGCCCCTGATCGCCTCCTCGGCGCGCTGCGCGCCCAGGTCGACGAACGCTCGTCGGGCCACCGCGTCCATCGCCTGGAGCACGCCCTGCAGACGGCGACGCGAGCCCGCCGCGACGGCGCCGACGTCGAATGGGTGGTCGCCGCGCTGCTGCACGACATCGGTGACGGCCTGGCGCCCATGAACCACGACCGGTTCGCCGCCGAGGTCGTTCGGCCTTACGTCCGCGAGGAGGTGGCCTGGGTGGTCGGCCACCACGGGGTGTTCCAGCAGTACTACCGGGGCCCGTTCGTGGGCCTCGATCCCGACGCCCGCGAGCGGCACCGCGACTCGCCCTACTTCGACTCGTGCCTCGGCTTCTGCGACCGGTGGGACCAGGTCAGCTTCGACCCCGACTACCGGTCCGACGACCTCGAGTCGTTCCGCCCCGAGGTGACTGAGGTGTTCGACCGCAGCGCCTTCGACCCGGACCAGCTCCGGCCCGGCGAGGTGGTCGGGCTCCCGTGACCCGGCGGTCGGCGGGGCCGGTGATGCCCGGGCGGAGGGACGGCCGGTGCTGACCCCCGACGAGCTGGCGGCCCTCGACGGCGACGGCGTGACCGGCGGCCTGCCCAACCGGGCCTACACGTCCGAGGAGTTCCTGGCCGCCGAGCGCGAGGCCCTGTTCACCACGACGTGGACGTGCGTCGGCCACGCCTGTCGGGTCCCCGAGCCCGGCGACCTGCGGCCCGTCGACCTGCTGGGCGTGCCGCTGGTGCTGGTCCGCGGCACCGCCGGCGACGTGGCCGTCTTCCACAACGTGTGCCGGCACCGCGGCAACCAACTGGTGTGGGAGGCGTGCTCGGTCGGCGACGACGTCTCGTGCCCGTACCACGGGTGGACCTACGGCCTCGACGGCGCCCTGCTGGCCACGCCGCACGTGGGCGGCTGGGGCACCCACCGGGTCGACGGCCTCGACCGCGCCGACCACGGCCTGCGGCGGGTCCGCTCCGCCGTCTGGCTGGACCTGGTGTTCGTCGACCTGTCGGGCACGGCGCCGCCGTTCGACGAGCACATCGCCCCGCTGCAGGCTCGCGTCGACGCCCTGGCGTCGCCCGCCGAGTTCGCCCGCCTTCGCCCGGCCGCCACCCACGGGTCGGCCACCATCGAGTTCGCCGGCAACTGGAAGTTGTGCGCTGAGAACAACCTCGAGGCGTATCACCTGCCGTGGGTGCATCCCGGCCTGAACTCGGTGTCGCGGCTGCGGGACCACGAGCACCTCGAGCCCGATGTCGCCTTCGCCGGCCAGCGCACCACCGACTACGACCACACCCTGGTCACCGACCGGCTGCTTCCGGCGTTCGACGGCTGGCCGGACCGCATCGCCGAGTACCCGACGCTGTACCCGAACGTGTTCCTCGGGCTGCAACGGGACCACTTCTGGACGCGGATCCTCGAACCGGTCTCGGCTGGGACCACGCGTGACCACCTGCAGGTGTACTACCTCGGCGAGGCGGCCGACGACGACGGGTTCGACGAGGCCCGGGCGCAACGCCTCACCGCCTGGCTGGAGGTGTTCGAGGAGGACGTCGGCGTGGTCGCCGGGCTCCAGCGAGGCCGCAGCTCGCCCTCGTTCGACGGCGGCCTGTTCACGCCGGTGATGGACGAGCCGTCCCGGCACTTCAGCCGCTGGGTTGCCGCACGCCTCGCGTCCGGTTGACGCGGGCCACCATGGAGGCGATGGGAGTGCGGCGCTCGTGAGCGGTTTCCGGGTGCGGCAGTTCTCCGACACCCACTTCACCGGCTCGGGCGTCGCGCCCTACGGCGGGATGGGGCCCGATCCGGACCTCGTCTTCGACGCGGTGCTCGCCCAGCTCGACGAGCGGCCCGGGGTGGACCTGACCGTCGTGACCGGCGACCTCGCCGACCACGGCGAACCCGGCGAGTACCGGCACGTGGCCGGGCAGCTGGGCCGCCTCGACGGCGAGGTCCACGTCCTGGCCGGCAACCACGACCGGCGGATCCACCTCGGCGCCAGCCCGCTGGCCGACGGAGAGGGCGGCGCCGATCGGATCCGGATGCCCGACTCGGCCGAGGTCGGCGGCTGGCTGTTCGCCTACGCGGACTCCAACGGCGACGGTGACGACGTCGACGACGACCGTGGCAACGACGGCAAGGGGGTGCTCGCCGACGCCGACGCCGAGGTCGACCGCCTCGACCGGCTGCTGGGCGGGGCCGCCGACCAGCCCGCATTCCTGTGGGTCCACCATCCGCCCTGCGAGTTGGGCGGGTTCTCGTTGCCGGAGTACGTCGCCCAGGTCGAGGCACTAGTGGGTCGGCACCCGAACGTCCGGGGGATCGGCTGTGGCCACGCCCACACCGACGTGGTTCGTCCGGTGGGCGGCGTGCCCGTCCACCTGTGCCCGTCGATGACGCTCAGCATCGACCTGGACGCCGGGACGACGATGCCGCCCGGCTTCCGGGAGTACCGATTCGGCGACGACGGGACGGTGGACAGCGTGGTCGTCCACGTCGACGACGAGCGCTGGGCGGAGCGCCGCCCGCTTCCGCAGGTGGTGTTGGACTGGATGGCGGGCCTCGTCGACACCGAGGAACTCCGGGCCCACTTCGGGCACCACTGAGAGTGGGCACCGATCCCGTGTCCGAGTCCGTGTCGTCACCGCCTTCCGAGCTGCGACCGTGGTCGGTCGTGGCGGTGAACCTGCCCGAGCACGCCGACAACCCCATCCACACCGACGAGGGCGCCCGGGCGGCGGGCTTCGGGGCCGCCCTGGTGGCCGGGACCACCGTGCACGCCTACCTGACCCGTCCGGTCGTCGAGGCGTGGGGGACCGGCTGGCTGGCCGACGGGTGGTCGACGCTGGAGCTGCTGGCCCCGGTGGAGGCGGGCGATCGGGTCGACTGCGTGCCGGTGCCCGGCGACGACGGCTCGGTGGAGGTCCGGGCCGAGGTCGCCGGCGACCTTCGGGCCCGCCTGGTCGCCCATCGGACCCATCCGAACGGGGACCCCGAGGGGGAGGCCCCTGCAGGCGAGCCACTCCCGGTCCACGTCGAATCCCTGGACGGGCCGCGGTCCGACTACGCGCGTCGGGCCGGGGACGACCTCGCCCTCTACGCCGACGAGGATCTCGTGCACCCGTGCACGTGGCCGGCCCTGGCCAACGCCGTCTTCGTCCGTCACCTCGTGGACGGGCCGTGGATCCACACCCGCAGCCGGATCGTCCACCACGGCACGGTCGCCGTCGGGTCGGCCACCCTGGTCGAGGCCACCGTCGTCGACCGCTTCAACACCCGCCGGGGCACCCGGGCGGTGGTCGACGTGCGGATCTCGGTGGACGGGTCGCCGGTCGCCACCGTGCTCCACGAGGCCCTGGTCTCGCTGGCCTGACCGGTCCCGGGTGGTTGGCCCCGGGGGACCGGGGCTGGACAGGCTGAGATTTAGACCATAGTCTAAAAAGATGACGGGAACCCGACCCAGCGAACGGGCGGCGTCGGTCCGACGACGGAGGGCCATCCTCGACGCCGCCCGCCGGCTGCTGCACGACCACCCCGCTTCCGAGCTGTCCGTCGCCGAGGTGGCCGCGGCCGCCGGCGTCTCCAAGGCCACGGCCTACAACCTCGTCGGCCCCCTCGACCGGCTCCTGACCGCGCTGGTGGACGACGCCGTCGCCGAGGCCGAACGCCGCTTCGACGACCACCCGCCCACCGCCGACGTCGACGGCTGCCTCGCCGTGCTGGCCGCCGGTGTCGACGTCGTGCTCGGCGACCCGGTCGCCAACCGGCGGATCCTGGGTGCGCTCGGCGGCCTCGGACCCGGCGACTGGATGGGCGTCGGCATGGCCGGGATGCTCGGCCGCTGGGCCGACGCCGCCACGGCCGCCGGCACGCTCGACGCCCGTCGATCGGCCGGGACCACCGTCGACCTCCTGGTCTTCGGCTACCGCGGCGTCCTCATCAGCTGGGTGTACGGCCACGTGGCCGACGACGACCTCGGGCCGGCCGTCGCCCGCCAGGCCCTCCACGTCCTCTCCGACGTCGTCCCCGACCGGGACCGACCCGACGTGCTCGACCGCATCGAACGACTCGACCATGACCTTCACCCACCGAGGAGGGCCTCCGCATGACCGACATCCGCGACGTCGACGACTGGGCGACCGACTGGGACCACCACCACCCCGACTGGGTGGACGACCCGTTCCCCATCTGGGACGAGCTCCGCAACCGCTGCCCGGTGGCCCACACGAACCGGTACAACGAGGGCGTCTGGCTGCCCACCCGGTACGAGGACGTGACGGCCATCGCCCACGACACGACCACCTTCTCCAGTGGCCACGACGGCGCCACCGCCGGCGGCTCGGTGCCGCGGGGCAAGTTCCCGCCCATCCACCTCGACCCGCCGGACCACCTCCCGGTGCGGCGGGCGCTGCTCCCGTTCTTCACGCCGCGGCGCATGGCCCAGTGGGAGCCGGCCATCCGTGCCCACTGCGACGAGCTGGCCCGGTCGCTGGCCGACCGGGACGAGGTGGACCTGGCCCGGGACTACGCCGCGCACATCCCCGCCGCGGCCATCGCGGTGATCCTCGGCATCCCCGCCTCCGTCGGCGAGAAGTTCCGGACCTGGATGCACTGGCTCGAGCTCGGCGACCTCGAGGTGACGCACCGCGACCGGGCCCTCGCCGAGATGTGGCCCTACTTCCAGGAGCAGATCGACGACCGACGGGCGAACCCGAGCGACGACCTCATCGGACACCTGGTGGCCGAGGGGATCGACGGCGAGCCGATCGACGACGACACCCTGATCCGGATGCTGGTGCTGCTCCTGATCGCCGGCATCGACACCACGTGGGGGCTGATCGGCGCCAGCCTCTGGCACCTGGCCGGCAATGCCGACGACCGGCGGCGCCTCGTCGCCGAACCCGAGCTGCTCCCGACGGCCATGGAGGAGTTCCTGCGGTCGTTCGCGTCGGTCAGCCTCTACCGGAAGGTGACGACGACGACCACCGTCGGCGACGTCACCATGGAGCCGGGCGACACGCTGCTGATGGCGTTCCCGGCGGCGTGCCGCGACCCCGAGGCGTTCGACCGGGCCGACGAGGTGCTCATCGACCGGCAGCCCAACCGGCACGTGGCGTTCGGCCTCGGCATCCACCGGTGCCTCGGCTCGAACCTGGCCCGGATCGAGATCGAGCAGGCCCTGGCGGCGTGGCTGCACCACGTCCCCGAGTTCGAACTGCGGCCCGGCGCCGAGGTGACCTGGGCCGAGGGGGCCCTGCGGGGACCACGGTCGGTGCCCGTCACCATCGGCTGACGGCCACCCCGACGGCGGGTCAGCCGTCGGCGCCGTCCATCTGCATGTCACCCATCTGCATGCCGTCCATCCGCATGACGGCGTCCGGGTCGAGGCCCGGGGCGACGCCCGGATCGACCACGATCGCCACCGCCCACAGCACGGCCACCAGCCCGACGGCCCGGGCGAACCGCTCGCCGTGGCGCCAGTGCTTCTCGACGGCGATGACGAGCGCCAGGCCGACCATGGCGGCCAGGTTCATCACCCCGAACGCCACCATCAGCACCATGAGCGCCCAGCAGCACCCCAGGCAGAACAGCCCGTGGTGGGCGCCGGCCCGCGCGTCGCGCAGGGGCCCCCGGAAGCCGAGGTAGTGCATGAGGTGGGCCAGCGGGCTGCGGCAGTGCTCGAGGCACCGCATCTTCAACGGGGTCAGCTGGTAGGCGCCCGCCGCGGCGAAGCACGCCACGGCCACCCACTGGGCGACGCTCGGGCGCTCGGCGGCCATGTCGCCGAACACGTCGGCGACCACGAAGGCGACCACGCCGGTCGCCCCCCACGCCACCACGTAGCCGCCGCCGAAGGCGGTGAGGCGCGGCCCCCGGTGGGTGGTGATGGTGCGGCCGTACAGCAGGGCCAGGGGCGCCATCGACGACAGCATCATCGCCGCCATCATCAGCGTCCACATGACGAGGAACGACCAGAACGACATGCCCATCGTCCCGGGCATTCCCCACAGGCCCATGTCCATCTGGACGGCCCAGCCGATGGTCACGGCCCAGCAGGCCGCCCCCAGCAGGTGGATGGTGGTGGCCGGCCGCCTGGATCCCGTCGAGGGGGAGGCGGCCGACGGAGCCGACTGGCTCATCCCTCCCAGGAGAAGGGGTTGGAGAAGCCGCTGAGGCCCTCGCCGCCGAACGAGATGCCCATGGCCGACACCGACGACGTCGAAACGGGGGCGAGTCCCAGGACCGGGCCGGCCGGGTGGGTGTCGATGCCGGTCAGCGAGACGAGCTCGTCGGAACCATTGAGGTGGGGTCGGCCGGTGTAGGCCGACTCGCCGAAGGTGACCGTGTGCTCGCCGCCGTCCGACGTGATCGAGATGGGCATCTGCTCGATGCCGAGGAAGTTGCCGAGCAGCGGGCCGAGGGCGGCGGGCGGACCACCCAACTCGCCGCTGACCACGGCACCGAGGGCCGCCACCTGGGCCTCCGAGGCGCCGTCGTCGATGACCAGGCCGACGTTCCAGCCGCCGTCGCTCATCACCGGCGGGGAGTCGACCATGAGGACCATGGTGCAGCCCGCCATGTCGGTGCCGTTCACGTCACCGGCCTCGATGCTGAACGCCAGGGCGGCGTTGCACCGGTCGTTGGTCGCCGCGTACTGCAGGTTCGACCAGGTGCACGGGCACGTCGCCGTGCACGAGCAGTTCTCGTAGAAGGTCCCCGACAGGTTCCACGCCATTGTCCTTGCTCCTCACGTCCCGCCATTCCCGCCTCAGGAATGGACCACGGTCAGGGTTCCACAGCGCATGGGGGGGGGTCAAGCGACGCGGGCGATGGGCCTTCACATGAGGTGACGGACGCCACCCGATTTCCGGCCTCCGACCTCTTCCCGAATCGACTGGACGTTCGTACAGTTCTGCGATCCGGTCGGCGCCGGGACCGCCCACGGGTGGCCCGGCTCGTCTCATGAAGAGGTGCATCACGATGGGTGGTGGACTCGATCTCGCAGCTGGCGCGGCCTCCGTCGCGCCCGTCGATCTCCCCGGTGACCTGGCCGGCGACAGGCCCGGTGGCGTACTCGTGGGTCTGCCCAGCGGCACCGTGCCCGGGGGCGTCTACGAGACCCTCCCGTCGCGTCTCTACACCGACCCGGCGACCTTCGACGCCGAGCAGGAGGTCGTCTTCGCCCGCTCGTGGCAGCTGGTCGGCCACCAGTCGCAGGTGCCGAACCCCGGCGACCACTTCCTGGCCCGCGTGTCGGGCGAGGCGGTGGTGGTCGTCCGCGGCGACGACGGCACCATCCGCGCCTTCTACAACGTCTGCGCCCACCGCGGCCACGAGCTGGTCACCGAACGCCGCGACGACGGCCTCGACGTGGGCACGTGCCGGCGCTTCACCTGCCCGTACCACGCCTGGTCGTACCGCACCGACGGCTCGCTGGCCGGTGCCCCCAACGCGGCGGCCTTCCCCGGCTTCGATGCCGCGACGGTCAACCTGGCCCCGGTGCGCGTCGAGGTCTTCCACGGCCTGCTGCTGGTCAACCTGGCCGCCGACGCCGTGCCGTTCCACCTCGTGGCCGGCTCGGCCTCCGAGCAGATCGCCCGGTACGCCCCCGGCCTGGCCGACGCCCACCACGTGGCCCGGACCGAACGCCGGGCGGCCGCCAACTGGAAGGTCGTGGCCGAGAACTTCAACGAGTGCTACCACTGCGCCGTGGTCCACAAGACGCTGACCACCGGCGTCGTCGATCCCGACCGGTACACGACCCGGGTCGAACCGTGGGGCATCGTGCACCGCAGCCCGGCCCGCCCCGACGACGTCAAGTCGTACGGCTACGTGGCCGACGCCGATGCCGGCACCGACTGGTTCCTCACGTGGTGGTTCTGGCCGCTGTTCGCCGTGCAGGTGTACCCGGGTGGGATCGTCAACACGTACCGGTGGCGGCCCGTCGACGTCGGCACCACCGAGGTCGAGGTCGACTGGTGGCTGCCGCACCCCGAACCCACCGAGGTCGAGGCCGAGATCATCCACCAGCACCGCACGACCACCTTCGCCGAGGACGGGCCCATCGTCGACTCGGTCCAGCGGGGCCTGGCCTCGCGGGGCTTCGACCGCGGTCCGATCGTCGTCGACGACCGGTGCTCGAGCCGAAGCGAGCATCCGATCCTGGGCGTGCGCTACCACTACCTGGCCGCCATGGGGGGCGCCGTCTCGCCCTAGGGTCGATCCATGGCCTGGATCGAGACCCTCCGAGAGGACGAGTGGGACGGCCCGCTCGCCGAGCTGTACGGGCAGGTGGTCGACGCCGACCACGACCGCGTCGACAACGTGATGCAGGTCCACTCGCTGAACCCGGCGGCCATGGCCGGGCACCTGGGCGTGTACCGGTCGGCCATGGCCGGCACCAAGACGCTGCGCAAGGTGGAGCGCGAGCTGATCGCCCTGGTGGTCAGCCGGTACAACGACTGCCACTACTGAACGACGCACCACCGGCGCGGTCTGCGCCGACTCCTGCGGGACGACGACCTGCTGGCCGCCATCGAGGACGACTGGCGGACCGCCGGCCTGTCGGAGAAGCGGCTGGCCATGCTCGCCTACGCCGAGAAGCTGACCGGCCACCCGGGTGACATGGTCGAGGCCGACGTGGCCGCGCTGCGCGCCGTCGGGTTCAGCGACCGCGACGTGCTCGACGTCTGCGAGGTGGTCGCCTATTACGCCTACGCCAACCGGATCTGCGACGGCCTCGGCGTCCCCCTCGAGTCCTGGCTCCCCGAGGACTGACTTGGGGCCGCTCCGGCGCAAATGGCCGTACAATGGCCGGGCACGATCTGGGGAGGCGAGGCCATGGCATCAGGGGCGAGGGCAACAGAAGCCGGGGCAACTGGGGCGAGGCGACGGACCAGCCGGATCGAGGTCCGGACCACCCCGGACGAGCGGGCGGTCATCGATCGGGCCGTCGAGGCCGCCGGCACCGACCTGACCGAGTTCGTCGTGTCGAACCTCACCGTCGCTGCGCAACGGGTGCTCGCCGACCGTCGGGGGTTCGGGCTGGATGCCGAGGCCACGGCGGCGTGGGAGGCGGTCAACGCCCGCCCGGCACGCGACCTGCCGGGCGTGCGTGCCCTCCTCGCCCGACCGTCGCCGTTCGTCGACGGGTGACCGCCCGGTACCTCGCCCCGAGGCTCGTCGAACCCTCGGATGAGGTCCAGGGGTTCCGGTGTCGATCGGCGGAGCAGACCGACTGGCTCCGTCACCATGGACGGCAGGCCCAGGCGACCGGGACGGCGTCGGTCCACGTGGTCACGGAGTCGGAGTCCGACGTCGTGGTCGCCTACTACGGCTGGTCGATGGCGAGCCTCCATCCGACCGATGCACCAGAACGGTGGGCGAAGGGTGGTGGGCGGTATCCGCAGCCGGTGGCCCTCCTGGTGAGGCTCGGGGTCGACGAGCGGCACGAGGGCCGGGGGCTCGGTGCCGCCCTGCTGGGTGACGTCCTCGTGCGCACGCTCCGCCTGACGACCGAGATCGGATGTCGGGGCCTGATCGTCCACGCCGAGGACGCCGACGCAGCAGCCTTCTACCGGCACCTCGTCCCGGAGTTCGAGCCGTCGCCGACCGACGAGCTCCACCTGGTCCTCCTCGGCAAGGACCTCCGTCGGACCCTCGTGGAGGACTGAGGGGCGCCGGGGCGGACCGGCTCAGGCGAAGGCGGGGATGACCTCGTCGCAGAAGAGTTGCATCGAGCGCTTCTGCTCGGCGTGGCCGAGGCCGAGGCTGGCGTAGTAGATGAACTCGTCCACGCCGAGCGCCTCGTACCGCTTCAGCTTGGCCACCACCTCGTCCGGCGTGCCGAACACCAGGTTCTCGCTGAGGGTGGTCGGCTCGTAGTCGGCGGCGTTGGCCACCTGGTCCATGGGGATGGCCGCCGGGAACCCGTCGGCGACGTCGCCGAGGTTCTTGAACAGGTTCTCGAACTGGCTGAGCTGCCGTTGGGCGGCCTCGACGGGCACCATCCACTCGTCGGCGGCGTCGTACACGGCGGTGTGGCGCATCAGCGCCCACGTCGGGGCGGCGGTCCCCGGGTGGGCGGCGACCGACTCGTCGAACTGCCGCCGGTACAGCTCGGCTTCGGCGAAGGGCCGGGCGATGGGCCACGACATGACGTTGCAGCCGTTGGCCACCGCGTAGTCGAAGGTGATGGGCGACCGGGCTGCCACCCAGATCGGCGGATGGGGCTGCTGGACCGGCTTGGGGACCGATGTCGACGTCGGGAACGACCAGAACTCGCCGTCGTGGGCGTAGTCGCCGGCCCACAACTCCTTCAGCACGGGGAGCATCTCCTGCATGTAGCGCCAGGCGTCGGACTGCTTCAGGCCGGGTCGCATCCGGTCGAACTCGCGCTGGTAGGCGCCCGACCCGATGCCGAACTCGAGGCGCCCGCCGCTGACCAGATCGAGGAAGGCCGCCTCGCCGGCCAGCTTGATGGGGTTCCAGTAGGCGGCCACCGCCACTGCCGTGCCGAGGCGGATGCGGTCGGTGTGGCTCGCCCACCACGTCAGGATCTGTAGCGGGTTGGGGGCGATCGTCATCTCGAGGGCGTGGTGCTCGGCGGCCCACACGGTGGTGAAGCCGCCCGCCTCGGCCATCTGGACCATGTCGAGGGTGTGGCGGGCCACGTCGCCCATGTCGAGCGAGTCGTCGAGCCGTTCGAGGTTGATGGCGAGCTGGAACTTCACGGGAACGTCCCCTGTCGGCGTGGTGGCGGTCGGTTCGGGCGTCGGTCGGCGGTCAGGCTGTCGCGGCGTGCCGGAGGGGCAGCAGCGGGAACCAGTCCTCGCGGAGGCGCTGGCCGTCGACCATGTCGTGGCCGTCGAACGGCGGCGAGGTGCGACCCGGGCGTCGCACGTAGCGGGCGTTGTCGCCGACGACGCGCAACGAGAACGCGCGACGCAGCCCGGTCGAGCCGCGGGCGCCGTGGACGGTGCGGTAGTGGAAGGCCACGGCGTCGCCCGGCTGGCACGCCCATTCCAGGATCTCGAACCGGTCCGGGTCGGCGTCCGGGTCGGGGGCGGGCTGGAAGCCGCCGCTGCGGGTCGTCTCGTCGTCGCCGTAGAAGCCGCCGCCGGTGGTCCAGCTGACCGGGTGGACGGCCTCGTTCCAGAGGTGGGATCCACGGACCAGGCGAAGCGTCGACTCGAGCGGCACCGGGTCCAGCGGGATCCAGAGGCTGACCGTCTGGGGGCCGTCGACGAAGTAGTAGGGGGCATCGCAGTGCCACGGGGTGTGGCGGGGGGCGGCGGGCTCCTTGACGAGCACATGCTCGTGGAACAACTGGATGGTCTCCGACCGCAGCAGGGCGGCGGCCACGTCGGCGACGCCGGATTCGAAGGCGAACCGCTCGTACTCGGCGATGCGGCTCCAGTTGCAGTAGTCGTCCCAGAAGCGGCCGGCGTCGGTGGCGGTGCCGTTGTCGTCGAAGTGCTCGCTGGGGTCGGCCTCGTTGCGGTCCACGCCGTCGCGCAGGACGTCGACCCAGTCGGCGAACGCGCCGGGCAGGTGGACGGCGCCGTCGGCGGCGAAGGCGTCGGCCAGGTCGCCGGCGAGGCCGATGGCGTCGGCACCCACGGGGCCGGGCGCGGGGCCAGGAGCGGGGGCGGTGGACATGCGGATGAGACTACGGGCGTCCACACCGACGATGCTGGGTCGGTGATCCTCGCTGCGGCGTCGGTGGCCACCGTCCTCGTCGACGTCCTCGCGCCGGTCGCCCTGCTGGTGGCCCTGGGCGCGGTGGTGGGCCCCCGCCTCGACATCGACGTGGGCGGCTTGTCGCGGCTGGCCTACAGCGTGTTCGGCCCGGCCTTCCTGTTCGCGGCGCTGGTCACCGCGGAGCTGGCAGCGGGCGTGGTGTTCCGCCTGGTCGCCGCCGGGGTGGCGGGCATGGCGGTGGCTGGCGCCGCCGCCGCGACCTGGGCCCGTGCCACCGGCCGCTCCTACGAGGTGACCTCGGCGACGGCCATCACCGCGTCGTACGGCAACGTCGGCAACGCGGGGATGGCCATCGTGGTCTTCTCGCTGGGCGACGATGCCCTGGCGCTCGCCGGCGTGATGATGCTCACCATCAACCTGACCGGCCTGGTGGTCAGCGTGTCGCTGGCCGAGGCGCGCCGGGCGTCGTTGCTGGGTGCCGTCCGGCGGGCCGTCACGGCGCCCATGGCGCTGGCCTCGGCGGTGGCCCTGGTCATCAACGTGGCCGACCTCGACCTGCCGACGGTGGTCGACCGCTCGGTCGGGCTGCTGGCCGGCGCCCTGATCCCGGTGATGCTGCTCACCCTCGGCGTCCAGCTGGTCAAGAGCGGCCGACCGTCATGGTCGTCGGACCTGGGGGCGTCGATGGTGGCCAAGTTGGCCGTTGCACCGGCGGTCGCCGCGCTGGCCGCCCGGGGCCTGGGCCTCGACGGTGACGCCTTCGACGCCGTGGTCATCCAGTCGGCCATGCCGCCGGCGGTGTTCTGCGCCGTGGTGGCCCTTGAGAACGACCTGGTCCCCGAGCGGGTGACGGCCTCGGTGGTGTTGACGACCCTGGCCTCGGCGGTCAGCCTGCCGGTGGTCCTGCTGCTCCTCTAGGCGCGGCCGACCGGACGGGATGGGACGGGAGGAGTCGACGTGCGACGGGTGACGCTGCGTGAGCTGGAGCACTTCGTGGCGCTCGCCGAGCACGGGTCGGTGACGGCGGCGGCCGCCGAGGTGGGCCTCTCGCAGCCGGCGCTGTCGGCGTCGCTGAAGCAGCTGGAGAAGGCCCTCGGGGTGAGCCTGTTCGTCCGCCACCGCGGTCGGGGCCTGGGCCTTCTACCCGAGGGCGAGGCGCTGCTCGTCGAGGCCCGCGGCCTGCTGGCCCGCGCCGACGAGCTGGAGGACCGGATGTCGGGCTCGGCGGACGGTTCGGCCGGACGCCTCGTGCTCGGCTCGCTGATGACCGCCGCGCCGATCGTGCTGCCGTCGTTGGTGCGTCGGTTCCGTGAGGCCCATCCGGGCGTGGACGTCGAGATCCGGACCGGCGTCCAGGCCGAGCTGCTCGACGACGTGGCGTCGGGGGCGTTGCACGCGGCGCTGACCTACGACATCGGCCTCGGCCCCGGGCACCGCTTCGACCGCCTGGCCGATTCGGCGCCCCACGTGCTGATGGCCGCCGAGCACCGGATGGCGGCCTCGCCGACGGTGGGTCTGGCCGAGATGGTGGACGAACCGTTCGTGATGCTGGACCTGTCGACCAGCCGGGAGTACTACACGTCGCTGTTCCTGGCCGCCGGGGTGCCGATGCGACCGGCGATGACGGTGAACGACGTGTCGCTGGTGCGTTCGCTCGTCGGCAACGGGTTCGGCTGGTCGGTCGGCAACCACGTGCCGGCGCTGGACGTGGCCCAGGACGGATCGCGGGTGGCCTACGTGCCGCTGGAGAGCGACGTGCCGCCGCTCGGCCTCGGCCTGGCCCGACGGTCCGGCGACCGCGGTCCGGCGGCGTTGGACGCCTTCACGGCGTTCGCCCGGGCGTCGATCCGGTTCCCCCGCTGACGGTCATCGTGCGGGGTTCAGGCCAGTGACCTGTGAACATAGACAGAACAGATCTATTGGATCAGAAACATTCCTTTGACGGATTCAACCGGTCTGGGCAGCATGCGGGGGTGCCCGGCCTCGACCTGACGGACGTCACCGCCCTCCTGGGCGACCTCGTGGGGTTCCCCACCGAGAGCCGCACGCCGAACCTCGAGCTCGTCGACCTGTACGCCGATCGGGCGGCCCGGGCCGGGGCCGCGGTCGACGTGGTGCCTGGCGAGACCGGCCGGGCCAACCTGCACCTCCGCTTCGGTCCCGACGCCCCCGGTGGCGTCGTCCTGTCCGGCCACACCGACGTGGTGCCCGCCGGCTCCGGCTGGGCCACCGACCCCTATGCCCTGACCGAGGTCGACGGACGCCTGGCCGCCCGGGGCACGGCCGACATGAAGGGCTTCCTCGCCGCCGCCCTGGTCCTCCTCGAGCAGCTCGACCACGGGACGCTGCGGGCCCCGGTCCACCTGGCGCTGAGCTACGACGAGGAGGTCGGCTGCGCCGGGGTCCCCGGACTGCTCGACGTGCTCGCCACCGGCCGCTCCGGCGCCGGGACCTGCCTGCCCGAGGTCGTCGTCGTCGGCGAACCCACCGGCATGCGCCTCTGCGACGCCCACGCCGGCAAGGTCGCCCACCGGATCGACCTGGTCGCCGCTGCCGGCCATTCCAGCCGCGCCGGGACCGAACCCACCGCCGTGCACGAGGCCGCCGCCCTGGCCACCCTCGTCCACGATCTCAACGACCCCGCCCGGGGCACCAGCGCCAACGTCGGCACCATCCACGGTGGCGTCGCCGTCAACGTGCTCGCTCCCACCTGCACCCTCGAGTTCGAGGTCCGCCACGGCGCCGACGTCGACCCCGACGACGTGCTGGCCACCGTCCGGGCCGCCGTCGACGACGCCCACCGCCGCCTGTCGACCGTCGGCGGGCACGCCACCACCGAGGCGACCGTGCGCTACCCGGCGCTGGCCCCCGACGCCGGCACCCCCGAGGTCGCCGCCCTCGTCGACATCGTCGACACCGGCGCCCCCGGACCGGTCGCCTTCGGCACCGAGGCCGGCCTCTTCCACCAGCGCCTCGTCGTGCCCGCCGTCATCGTCGGCCCCGGCGACATCGCCGATGCCCATCGACCCGACGAATCCATCGACCCCGACCAACTGGTGCGCTGCGGCGACGTGCTGACGCGCACCATCGACCGGTTCTGCGCCTGAGGCGCGGAGCCGACGAAACGACCCGACCAGAGAGGCGACCCACGATGACCGTGACCGAGGAGACCGACGTGACCACCGTCCCGTGGCCCGAACTGCCCGACGTCGACGAGGTCCTGGCCAGGGTCGACGCCCTGGGCCCCGGCTGGCGCGAGCGCGCCCGGGCGCTCGACGAGGCCGTCGAGTTCCCCCACGAGAACTTCGCCGAGGCGAAGGCCGCCGGCCTGCACGCCCTGTGCCTGCCAACCGAGTACGGCGGCGCTGGCTACTGGCTGCCCGGCCGCTACAGCCCCTGGTACGAGGTGCTGGAGCGAATGGCCCGCTGGGAGACCAACACCGCCCAGCTGCTCCAGGTCCACAACCAC
Source organism: Acidimicrobiales bacterium (assembly GCA_016845305.1). Taxonomy (GTDB): domain Bacteria; phylum Actinomycetota; class Acidimicrobiia; order Acidimicrobiales; family MedAcidi-G1; genus UBA9410. Next base: position 1,877 of record JAERSW010000082.1, on the reverse strand, counting down.
GCCGCCGGGATCATCGCCTTCCACTCGACGCCGGAGCAGCGCGACCACTTCCTGCCCGCCATCGCCGACGGGGCCTTCTGCGCCTCGCTGGGATCCGAGGCCCACCTGTACGAGAACGGTGCCGAGGTGCTCGAGTCGGAGCTCACCCGGGTGGACGGCGGCTACCGGCTGACGGCCCGCAAGGGGTTCGCCTCGGTGGCCGCGGCGGCGAAGTACCTGATGGTGTGGTGCGCCGTGGAGGGCGACTCGCCGTACGCCGGCCGCATGGTGTTCGCCGTGGTCGACGTCGACTGGGACGGCGTGGAACTGCTCGACGACTGGCAGATGCTGGGCATGCGCTCCACGATCTCGTGCGGCGTCAAGTTCGACGACGTGTTCGTGCCCGACAGCCACGTCGTCGGCAAGCCCGGCGGCTGGGTCACCGAGGACCAGCGCACCTTCAGCTGCGCGTACGCCGCCAACCACATCGGCTCGGCCCAGGCCGCCTTCGACTTCCTGGCCGAGTACATCGCCGGCCGCCCCGACCTGGCCGGTTCGGAGGCCGTGCGGGTCCGCCTCGGCCAGATGGACGCCCAGCTGTTCGCCGCCCGGTCCTGCCTCCAGGCCACCGCCGCCCGCCTCGACCGGGGCGACGATCCCGACGAGTGCGAGGCCGACGCCGTGCGCACCATGCACCTGGCCAAGGACGCCGTGCTGACCATCCCCTACCAGGGGTTCGACCTGGTCGGGGCCCGGGCCTGCCACGAGCGGTACCCGTTGGGCCAGATGATGCGAGACGCCCGCACCTTCACCCTGCACTTCCGCGACGACCTGTACGTCGAGCGGCTCGCCCAGCTGGCCCTCGGCAACGGCTTCTCGGCCAAGGGCGGCCGCGGCGGCTCCACGCCCTTCGAGGAGGGCGCCGGCGCCACCGCCCAGGCCACGGCCGGCGCCTGACCCGTGGTCGCGTCGGCTTCGGGCCCCGCCCCGGTCGTCGCACCGGTCGTCGTCCCGGTCACCCGGGGCGCCGAGCCGAACCGCCCGCTGTCGCCGATCGCCGAGATCGATCCGACGAAGGTGGTGTGGGGCGAGGCCGTCGAGCACGAGCACGTCTTCCACGTCGGCACGCCCGGCGCCGGCGAGATGGTGGTCGGCGTGTGGTCGTGCAGCCCGTGCACCGAACGCATCGACGCCCAGCCGTGCGACGAGTTCTGCCAGATCCTCGAAGGCACCCTGGTGCTCACCGCGGACGACGGGGCCGTCCACGAGTTCGGACCCGGCGACGGCTTCCTGATCCCGATGGGCTGGGCGGGCACCTGGCACATGCCCGTCCCCGTCCGCAAGACCTACGTCATCCTCGACACTGATACCGACACCGACACCGACTCTGAGACCGACACCGACACTGGCGGGGCCACTGACGCGGCATGATCTGACGCCGTCGGCCCCATCGCACGCTTCTCCTCCGACCCGACAGGACCCCTTCCATGACCCACACCCGCATCCGTCCCTTCAACACGAAGGAGACGTACCCCGAGCAGAACCTCGACAACGACCTCAGCCAGGGCGTGGTGGCCCGCGGCACGATGGTCTTCCTGCGCGGCCAGGTTGCCCAGGACCTCGACACCCGCGAGTCGCTGCACGTCGGCGACGCCACGCTGCAGACCCGCAAGACGATGGAGAACATCGAGATGCTGCTGGCCGAGGCCGGCTCCGAGATGTCCCACGTCTGCCGCATCGTCGTCTACCTGACCGACATCCGGTACCGCGAGGACGTCTACCGGGAAATGGGAAAGTGGTTGAAGGGCGTCCACCCGTGCTCCACCGGCCTGGTGGTCCCCGCCCTGGCCCGACCCGACTGGGTGGTGGAGATCGAGGTCACCGCCGTCATCCCGGAC
>JAERSW010000081.1 GCA_016845305.1 Acidimicrobiales bacterium | reverse complement strand
CTCCTGGAGGCGGGTCTTGTAGTCGTGCCCACCGGGACGGCGGCAAGCTCCAGCGAACGGCAGGCCAGGCGGGCCGCGGCCTGCTCGGCGCGCTTCTTGGAGGTCCCGAGGGCGGGGCCGTGCGTCCGGCCGGCCACCTCGACGACGGCGTGGAACCGCTTGTCGTGGTCCGGGCCGTCCTCGGTCAGGACGTAGCGGGGCGGTGCCGTGGAACCGCGGGCCACGATCTCCTGGAGGCGGGTCTTGTAGTCGTGCTCACCGGGATCGGCGGCCGAGCGGTCCAGCGACTCGGCGAAGAGGCGCTCCACCAGGTCGCGGGCGGCCTCGAGGCCACCGTCCAGGTAGACCGCGCCGAGGACCGCCTCGAGGGCGTCGGCCAGGATCGACTCCTTGTCCTCGCCACCGTCGGAGACCTCGCCCCGACCGAGGCGCAGCGAGGCACCCAGGCCCACGGTCCGGGCGGCCTCGGCCAGCGCCGGCGAGCTCACCACCGCGGCCCGGATCTTGGCCAGCTGGCCCTCGGGCAGGTCGGGTCGCCGCACGTAGGTCCGTTCGGCGACCAGCATGCCCAGCACGGCGTCGCCGAGGAACTCGAGACGTTCGTTGGACGCGCCCTCGTGCTCGGCGCACCACGACCGGTGGGTCAGGGCGACCTCGAGCAGCGTCGGGTCGTCGAACTCGTGACCCAGGCCCGGCGGAGCGACGGGCGGTTCGGGGTTCGGGTGCTCAGCCGAGTCGGGCGACCACATAGTCGACGGCGTCGCGGACCGTGCGCAGGTCCTCGAGGTCGTCGTCCTCGATCCGGAAGCCGGCGGAGCGCTCGCTGAGCTCCTCCTCGAGGGCCTCGACGAGCTCGATGAGGGCCAGGGAGTCGGCGTCGAGGTCGTCGGCGAACGACGCCCCCTCGGCGATGTCCGACGGCTCGATCTCCAGGATGTCGGCGAGGCGGTCCCGGATGAGCTCCAGGACCTCGTCGCGTCCGATCGGCGTGCCTTCGACGTGGGTTTCTGCGGGCACCTCATGCCTCCTGAGCGTGGGCCGGCGGATGGGAAGACGGGCCCACGGCATCGGCCCCGGGCGGTCGTCCAGCCTACCGGTGGACCCGCCGGATCGGCCTGCCACCAGGGGGAACGAGGGTCATCGACGTACCCACGAACGCCCGGGCGCTCGGCTCAGGTGCTGACGGCCTCGGCGAGGTGGCCGACCACGTCGCCCCGCACCATCTCGGCGGCCACGCCGATGGCGTTTCGCATGGCCAGGGCGTTGGTCGACCCGTGGCTGATGATGCACACGCCCTTCACCCCGAGGAGCATCGCCCCTCCGTAGGTGTCGGGGTGGAACTCCCGGTACAGCCCGTCGAGCTCCGGCGCCAGGACGTCGGCGGCCTCGATGGCCTCCGGCCGCCCGGCCATGGCGGTGAGCAGGGCGGTGAGCAGCGCCTTGAGCGCCCCCTCGGCGGTCTTCAGGGCGACGTTCCCGGTGAAGCCGTCGGTCACGATGACGTCGGCGGCGTCGGTCATCAGGTCGCGTCCCTCGACGTTGCCGATGAACCCGGCGCCGCCCACCTCGGCGGCCTCCAGGGCGGCGAACGCCTCCTTGACGAACGGGCTGCCCTTGCCGGGCTCCTCGCCGATGGACAGCAGGGCCACCCGCGGCTCGGCGATGCCCAGGCGGTGCCGGGCGAAGACGGCGCCCATCTGGGCGAACTGGACCAGCCAGTCGGGCTGGCACTCGGCGTTGGCGCCGGAGTCCAGCAGGACGGTCGGCGTGCCGCCGGGCGTGGGGATGAGGGTGGCGATGGCCGGGCGGGCCACCCCGGAGATTCGTCCCATGCGGAGCAGGGCGCTGGCCATGGTGGCCCCGGTGTTGCCGGCGCTGACCATGGCCGAGGCCCGGCCGTCACGCACCGCCTCGGCGGCGCGGACCAGCGAGGAGTCCTTCATGCGGCGGACGCTGGAGCCGGGCTCGGCGTCCATGGCGATGACCTCGGAGGCCTCGAGGACCTCCAGGCCGCCCGTGTCGCCCAACTCGCCGGGACGGCCGACGAGCAGGACGGGGATGCCGTCCTCGTCGTGGGCCCGCAACGCACCGGCGACGATCTCCGACGGTGCGTGGTCGCCGCCCATGGCGTCGACGGCGATGGGGAGCATGGTGGGGTCAGTCGACCTCGACGGCCTGACGGCCCGCGTACCAGCCGCAGTTGCCGCACACCCGGTGCGGGCGCTTGGTGGCGCCACAGCGGGCACACGCGCTGCGCGAGGCGCGGCCGAGGGTCCAGTTGGCGGCCCGGCGGCTGCGGCCCTTGGCCTTGGAGGTCTTCTTCTTCGGGACGGCCATCGTGGGTTCCTCGGCGGCGTGCGAACGGAGTTCTGGGTGGTCTCCCGCAATGGGTAGGCACCCGTGGGGACCCGACGAGGCTAGCGGGAGGACCGTGGAACCCGCACCGGACGGGACGGTGGCGGTGGTGACGCCCGCCTCACGACCCGTCGGCTCCGTCGCCTCCGTCGGGGGCGCGAAGGACGTCGAGGGCCGCCCAGCGGGGGTCGCCCCCGGCCGGACCGTCCGGCTCACCGACGCCTGCTCGCTCCGTCCCCATCGGGGACCGGGTCGGGAAGCGGTCGGGATCGGGGCCGTCGCACGCCTCGCCGCACAGGGGCGACAGGGGCAGCGCCAGGAGCACCGCGTCCCGGACCACCGGCTCCACGTCGGCCTCGTCGGCGGCCAGCGGGTAGGCGTCGCCGTCGCCGGAGGATCCGTCCACCGGGTGACCGTCGGGATCGTGGGCCAGCACCTCCCGGACGGCGAGGTCGACGTCGCCGGCCACCTCCTCGAGGCACCGGCGACAGGTCCCCGTCCAGGCCGCCCGGACGGTGCCGGAGACCACCACGTCGGACCCGCGGGCCTCGGCCTCGAGGTCCAGGGCGACCCGACCGTCCACCACGACCACGTCGCCGACCCGGAGGTCGTCGAGGTGCACGTCGCCGACGACGGTCCGTGGCTCGGACCGGCGCCGGAGGACGGCCAGCGGGAGCCGCAGCCCGTCGACCACCGGAGTGCTCAGTCCCCGACGGCGTCCTGGTCGAAGAACGCCGTGCCGGACCCCCCGGCCGGATCCTGGTCGGCCTCGTCGGCGGCCCGCGCCGCCTCGACCGCATCGGCCGCCCGCTGTTCGCGGTCGCGGTCCAGCGCCGTCTCCTGGAGCCGGCGGCGGCCCTGGGTGATGGTCTCCCGGGTGCTCCCCAGCAGTGCCTCGAAGCTGGCCAGCTTCTGGTCGCAGTAGTCCTCGGTCTCGCGGCGCATGCGACGGGTCTCCTCGCGGGCCGTCTCCACGAGGTGGCGGGCCCGCTGTTCGGCGGTCCGGACCACCTCGGTGCGCTGGACCAGCCGTTCGGCCCGCGACCTCGCCAACTCGAGGATCTCGTCGCCCTCGCGGCGGACCTTGTCGAGGAACTCCTCGCGCTGCTTGAGCAGCCAGCGGGCGGACCGCAGCTCGTCGGGCAGGCGGGTGATGGCCTCGTCGACCAGGGCGAGCAGCTCGTCCTTGTTGACCATGGAGGAGGCCGACAGGGGCATCGGCCGGGCGTTGCCCACCACCTCGTGCAGTTGGCGCAGGATGGCCTCGATCTGTGGCGGCCGGTACGGGTCCGGCGGCAGCGGGGCGGGCGACGCGTCGACCGACCCCTCCGCCGCGCCCGTCGGGGTCGGGGCGCCGAACACGGACTCCCCGGGGCCGGGGTCGTGGGCCTCGCTCATCCGTCGGGCCGATCCAGGAGCCGCTTGAGGACCGCCGGGGGCACCATGTCGCTGACGTCGCCGCCGAGGCGGGCCACCTCCCTGATGAGCCGGGAGGCCAGGAACGAGCGCCGGGAGGCGGTGGGCAGGAAGAGGGTCTGCACCCCGGAGATGGCGGCGTTCATCTGTGCCATCTGGAGCTCGCTCTCGAAGTCGGAGACGGCCCGCAGGCCCTTGACGATGAAGTCGGCCTCCACCTCGGTGGCCAGGTCGACCACCAGGCCGTCGAACTTGGTGGTGCGGACGTTGTCCAGGTGGGCGAAGCACTCGTCCAGGAGGGCCATCCGCTCCTCGAGGTCGAGGAGGCCGCCACCCTTCGACGGGTTGATGAGGGCGGCCACCACCACCTCGTCGAACAGGCCGGCCGCCGTCTCGACCATCTCGACGTGGCCGTTGTGGACCGGATCGAAGGAGCCGGGGTACAGGACTCGGGTCATGCTGTGGGCACCTCTCCCGGGGGCTCTCGATCGCTCCGTCCGACCGCCGCTCGGCCCGGTCCGGAGCCCGGACGCAGCAGCGTCACCACGGTACCCGCGGCACGTCGTCGGGAATCGACATGCCAACGGTCGTCGACGGCCACCTCGTGATCGGCCTCGACGACCACGACGGCGGTCTCGGGGTCGGCCAGGCGCGTCGCGACGACGGCCAGCAGGTCGTCCCAGGCGTCGAAGTCGTAGGGCGGGTCGAGGAGGACGAGGTCCCAGGCGTCGGTCGAGGCCCGGAGCCAACCCGGGCCGTCGGCCCGCAGCACCGTGGCCCGGTCGGCCCGGTCGCTGGTGGCCCGATCGCGGGTGGCCAGGCCGCAGGTGGCCAGGTTGTCCTCCACCAGCCGGACGGCGTCGGGCGACCGGTCCACGAAGGTGGCGTGGTCCGCGCCCCGGGACAGCGCCTCGATGCCCAGCGCCCCGGTCCCGGCGAAGAGGTCGAGGACCCGGGCCCCGACCACGGCGCCACGGCTGTGCAGCGCGTTGAACGTCGACTCGCGGACACGGTCGGTGGTGGGCCGGATGTCGGGACGGCCCCCGGTGGGCGGCGTGGCGAGGCGGCGGCCCCGCGCGGTTCCGGCCACGACGCGCATGGGGTCATCATGGCAGCGGGACTACCGTCGGCGGCGTGCGGGCTCCGGAGACGATCGTGTGCGTGGACTGCGGGGGCACGTGCCACCTGCTGGCCCACCCCGAGACCGAGTTCGGCCCCGGCGATCCCGTGGCCTACCGGTGCGCCGACTGCATGGACCGGTGGGACCTCGTCATGCCCGACGAGGACGAGGACGGTCGAGGGGACGAGCCTCCCGGGCACTGAGCGCCGGGGTCCGACACCTCAGCGGGGGTCCCGCCACATGACGGGGACCGTCGGCCCGCCCTCGATGGCCACCTCGGCGATGACCGCGAAGCCGTGGCGCTCGTACAGCGGCACGTTGGCCGGGTCCGACGACTCCAGGTGGGCGCCGATCCCCTCGGCGTCGCAGCGGTCCGTCACCTCGGTGATCAACGCCGAGGCCAGGCCGCGGCCGCGGGCCGACGGCAGGGTGCCCACGAGGAACAGGTACCAGCTCGGCGTGGTCGGCGAGGCGGTGAACAGGGGCATGAGGGCCTCGATGCGTGCCGCCAGGACGTCCTCGCCGAGGGCCAGCTCATTGACGGCCCGGGCCATGGCGAGGTCGGGCTCGGGGTCGTCGGGTCCGTGCGGGGCCAGCCAGATGGCGGCCGCCCCGATGCGACCGTCGGCGCCGTCGGCCACGAGCACGTGGTCGAGGCCCCGGCCGCCCAGGACCCGGTTGGCGAGGAAGGCGGTCAGGAGGGCGCCGTGGCGGTCCGACGGTCCCCGGGGGGCCTCGGACGCTGAGCCCTCGCCGAGGACGAAGGCCAGCACCGGGTCGTCGTGGAAAGCCTCGGCCAGCACGGCGACGACCGCCGGTATGTCCCGGTCGGTCGCCTCGCGCACCACGATGTCGCCATTCGCCATGTTCTTCCCCTCCGCCATGGCCCAATGCCTAGCACCGGGCCTGGCACCGGACGGGAGTCAGGTCAGTCCTTCAGCAGGTAGTCCGATTCGTCGGCGCCGAGGAACAGGTCGACCTCGTCGGCCAGCTCGGGGTGGTCGGCCAGGCCGGTCCCGTCGCCCACGATGGCCAACGCCTCGGTGCGGGCCGCCTCCACCCACTCGCCGTCGCGCCGGAGCGACGCCAGGCGCAGGTCGTTGCGACCCTTCTGGCGCTCGCCCATGATCGTCCCCTCGCCCCGCAGGTCGAGGTCGACCTCGGCCAGCTCGAAGCCGTCGGTGGTGCGGACCAGCGCCCGGAGGCGTTCCTCGGCGTCCGGCGTCGGCGCCTCGCCGACCAGCAGGCACCGGCTGGCGTGCGCCCCGCGCCCCACCCGGCCCCGGAGCTGGTGCAGCTGGGCGATGCCGAACCGGGCGGCGTCGAGAACGACCATCACGGTGGCGTTGGGGACGTCCACGCCGACCTCGATCACCGTGGTGGCCACCAGCACGTCCAACGTCCCGGACCGGAAGAGACGCATGGTCTCCTCCTTCTCGGCCCGGCCCACCCGGCCGTGCAGCAGCCCGACCCGCAGGCCGGCCAGCGCCCCGTCGGACAGTTCGGCGAAGGTGGCCTCGGCGGAGCGGACGTCGAGCGCGTCGGACTCGTCGATCAGCGGGCACACCACGTAGGCCTGCCGGCCCTCGGCCACCTCGGCACGCACCACCGGCCAGACGTCGTCCTCGTCGACATGCCAGGTGGTCCCGATCGGGGTACGCCCCGGGGGCAGCTCGTCGAGGATCGAGACGTCGAGGTCGCCGTAGACGGTCATGGCCGCCGTGCGGGGGATCGGCGTGGCCGTCATGACCAGCACGTCGGGCACGGTGCCGTCCCGGTTGCGGTCGCGCAGGGCGGCCCGCTGCTCCACGCCGAACCGGTGCTGCTCGTCGATGACCACGGCGCCCAGGGACCCGAACTCGACGCCCTCCTGGATGAGGGCGTGGGTGCCGATGAGCACGTCGACGCCGCCGGCCACCAGCTCGGCGGCGATTCGGCGACGCTCGGCCGCCGTGGTCCGGTTGGTGAGCAGGTCGACCTTCAGCGGCCGGTGCCCGAGCAGGGTGGCCGGGTCATCGACGGTCATCCCGGCGAGCAGCTCGGCCACCCCCTGGTGGTGCTGTTCGGCCAGCACCTCGGTAGGGGCCATCAGGGCACCCTGGTGCCCGCCGCGCACCGCGGTGAGCAGGGCGGCCACGGCCACCACGGTCTTGCCCGAGCCCACGTCGCCCTGCAGCAGGCGGTGCATCGGTGCCGGCCGGGCCATGTCGGCGGCGATCTCGTCGACGACCCGTCGCTGGGCACCGGTCAGGGCGAAGGGCAGCCGGTCGAGGAAGGCCGCCACCGGGTCCCCGTCGCCGCCGGCGGCCGCATGGACGATGCCCGTGGAGGTGCGCTCCAGCTCCACCTTGCGCCGCACCAGGGCCACCTGGATGCGCAGCAGCTCGTCGAACACGAGGCGCCGACGGGCCTCGAGCATCTCGTGCATGCCCTCGGGCCGGTGGATGCTCCGGTACGCCTCGGAGCGGTCGGCGAGCCGGTACCGCTCCCGGACCTCGGCGGGCACCGGGTCGGACAGGCCCCGCACCTTCATGGTGCGGCGCAGCGCCTCGCCGACCAGGGCGTCGACGTCCCAGCTGTGCAGGCCCGCCGTCTCGCTCTGCGGGTACACGGCGACGATGCGACCCGTCCGGTCCCCCACCAGGTCGACGACCGGGCTGGTCATCTGGAGGGCACCCCGGTACTCGTCGGCCTTCCCGAACACCACGGCCTGCATGCCCTCCCGCAGCTGCTTCTCCCGCCACGGCTGGTTGAAGAAGGTGAGGCGCAGGCGGCCGGTGTCGTCGCTGCACCGCACCTCGACCAGCGAACGGCCGTTGCGGGTGCGGCGGGCCGACGTCCGGTCGATGCGGACCAGGACCATGCCCTCCACGCCCGGCGCCAACTCGGCGACGGTCGCCTCCCGGCTGCGGTCGAGGTAGCGGCGCGGGTAGAAGCCGAGGAGGTCGAGGATCGAGGCGACCCCGACGGCCGACAGCGTCTTCTGTCGGGCGGGTCCGACGCCGTTCAGGTCGGCGACGGGGCGGGCGTCCAGTTCCCGCAGGGTGATGCCGGTCCCAGCCACGGATCGACGGTAGCCCCGGCCACTGCAGCGGCTTCCGATGCCCGACCCGCGGGCCGGTCGCTACTCGATGCCGAGGTAGTACGGGTAGAGGGGCTGTCCGCCCTCGTGGACCTCGACCTCCACGCCGGGGCGCTCGGCCTCCAGCCAGGACACGGCGGCGGCCGTGGTGGCCTCCTCGGCGTCCTCCCCGACGATCAGGGTGACGATCTCGTGGTCGTCGTCGACCAGGGCGTCCAGCAGGCCGGTCAGGGCCTCGAAGGCGGAGCCGGCCACCACCCGCACCTTCCCGCCGGTCAGGCCGAGGTGGTCGCCCTCGTGGATGTCGCCGGCGTCGCTGCCCGAATCCCGCACGGCGACGGTCACCTCGCCGGCCACCACGGCCGCCGCCGCGCCCGCCATGGCGTCCCGGTTGTCGTCGGCCGTGCCCTGCGGGTCGTAGGACAGCAGCGAGGCGAAGCCCTCGGTGATGCCCCGGGTCGGCACGACGCGCACCGCCTTGGTGGTCTGGGCGTCGACCTGCTCGGCCACGGCGATGATGTTCGAGTTGTTGGGCAGCACGACGACCTCGTCGGCCGGCACGGCCTCCACGGCGGCCAGCAGGTCGGCCGTGGACGGGTTCATGGACTGCCCGCCGACCACCACCCGGCGAACCCCGAGCGACCGGAAGATGTCGCGGATGCCCGGGCCGTTGGCCACCGCCACCACGGCACAGGGCACCGGCTCGCCGACCCCTCCGCCGTCGAACAGGCCCATGTCGGCCATCTGGTCGCGGACCCAGGACTGCTCCTCCACCTCCTCGAACAGGTCGGTGACCCGGATGCGGTGGGGGCGTCCCACGGCGATCCCCGCCTCGATGGCACCACCGATGTCGTCGGTGTGGACGTGGCAGTTCCAGACGCCGTCGCCGCCCACCACCACGATGGAGTCGCCGAGGGCCGCCCACGCCTCCTTGAACCCGTCGACCGAGTCGTCCGGGGCGTCGAGGAAGTACATGACCTCGTAGCGGGTCCCCTCCGGACCATGGCCGTGGTCGTCCGGGCGCCCCTCACCTGTCGTCGCCGAGCCGTCGAGGACCGGGGCGTCCACCTCGGGCGGGTCGGGCAGGGGGCGACCGTCGAGGGTGGAGAGCAGGGCGTCGAGCAGCAGCAGGTAGCCGCTGCCACCGGCATCGACCACCCCGGCGTCGGCCAGCACGGGCAGGAGCTCCGGGGTGCGGGCCAGGCTCTCACCGCCCGCGGTACGGGCCGCCTCGCCGACGGCCAGCAGGTCGCCGCCCTCGTCGGCGGCCACCACCGCGGCCTCCGAGGACTCGCGGACCACCGTCAGGATCGTCCCCTCCACCGGCGTCATCACCGCCCCGTAGGCGGCGGTCGACGCGGCGGCCAGGCCGTCGGCCATGAGCCGGCCGTCGACCGAGCCGTTGTCGGCGAACGCCGAGGCGAGGCCGCGCAGCACCTGGGACAGGATGACGCCCGAGTTGCCCCGGGCGCCCATGAGCGAGCCGTGGGAGATGGCCCCGGTCACCGCGGCCATGTCGGCGGATCCGTCGAGGCCGTCCAACTCGGCGACCACCGACTCGACGGTCATGGTCATGTTGGAGCCGGTGTCGCCGTCGGGCACCGGGTAGACGTTGAGCAGGTTCAGGGCCGGTCGGTGGGCCAGCAACGCCGTCCGGAAGCCCCCCATCAGGGCGCGCAGGTCCGAGGCGTCGAGGTGGGTGGCCGTCACGGGGCCCGAGCGTATCCACCGCCCGTCCGGGCGTCGGTGGTTGGCGACCCCCCGCCCCTGCTCGTAGCCTGTGGGCCGTTCCCGACCGGTCCCTCCCCGTCCGACCGGCCCCCCCCGATCGAGGTGAAGTCATGGCGTCCGTCTGCGAGATCTGCGGCAAGAAGCCCTGGTTCGGCAAGTCCCTGAGCCACTCCCACCGGCGGACCAACCGTCGCTGGAACCCGAACATCCAGCGGGTGCGGGCCGTGGTCGGCAAGACCACCCGGCGCATGAACGTGTGCACCGGCTGCATCAAGGCCGGCAAGGTCGTCAAGGCCGGGCGCTGAGCCGCTCCGACCCTTCGACCCAGGAAGCCTGAGGGGGCACCGTGCAGGGCGTGATCAAGTCGTACGACCCGGGGACCGGCGACGGCGTCGTGGTCCGGGAGACCGACCTGGCGGAGTTCGACCTCGCCGACGGCGCCCTCGAGGGCTCCGTGTTCCGCATGCTCCGGCAGGGGCAGCGGGTCCTGTTCGACCTGGACGACGACCAGCGGGCCACCTCGCTGTCGTTGGGTTCCGAGGTCGACATGGGCACCCCCGACATCGGCTGAGCCGACCCGTCGACCGCCCGACGCCCATCGGGTCCCGGCCGGGGCCCGCCGCGTCGATTGACCACCGTCACACCCCAGCATGTGGCATCGTCGTCGCGCGACGAGCACGATGGGGAGCCATGGCGGCACCGACTGAGACCGACGTCCCGACAAGCAACCGCCCACTCCTCGACTGGGTCGAGGAATGGGCCCGGATCATGGCCCCGGACGCCGTCCACTGGTGCGACGGCAGCGTGGACGAGGCCGAACGCCTGGCCGGGGAGCTGGTCGAGGCCGGCACCTTCCGCCGCCTGAACGACGACCTGCGCCCCAACTCCTACCTGGCCCTGTCGGACCCCGGCGACGTGGCCCGGGTGGAGGACCGCACGTACATCTCCACCACCAGCCCGACCGACGCCGGCCCCACCAACAACTGGCGCGACCCGTCGACGCTGAAGCCCGAGATGATGGAGCTCTACCGGGGCTGCATGCGCGGCCGCACCATGTACGTGGTGCCCTTCTCCATGGGCCCGGTCGGCTCGCCCATCGCCCACATCGGCGTCCAGCTCACCGACTCGCCGTACGTGGTGGTCGGCATGCGGACCATGACCCGGATGGGCGGACGGGTCCTCGACGTCCTCGGCGACGGCGAGTTCGTCCCCTGCGTGCACTCCGTCGGCGCTCCCCTCGAGGTGGGCCAGGCCGACGTGCCGTGGCCGTGCGACGCCGAGAACAAGTACATCGCCCACTTCCCGGAGACCCGGGAGATCTGGTCGTTCGGGTCGGGCTACGGCGGCAACGCCCTGCTGGGCAAGAAGTGCTTCGCCCTGCGGATCGCCTCGACCATGGCCCGCGAGGACGGCTGGCTGGCCGAACACATGCTGATCCTCGGCCTGACCTCGCCCGAAGGCGACAAGACCTACGTGGCCGCCGCCTTCCCGTCGGCGTGCGGCAAGACCAACATGGCCATGCTGGTGCCGACCCTGCCGGGCTGGACGGTGGAGACCATCGGCGACGACATTGCCTGGATGAAGTTCGGCGACGACGGTCGCCTGTACGCCATCAACCCGGAGGCCGGCTTCTTCGGCGTGGCCCCCGGGACGTCGGACGCCACCAACGCCAACGCCATGGCCACCCTGTGGGGCAACTCGGTGTTCACCAACGTGGCCCTCACCCCCGACGGCGACGTCTGGTGGGAGGAGATGACCGACGAGCCGCCGGCCGAGCTCACCGACTGGCGGGGCGACCCGTGGACGCCGGCGTCGGAGACCCCCGCCGCCCACCCGAACGCCCGGTTCACCACCCCGGCCTCGCAGTGCCCGTCCATCGCCCCCGAGTGGGAGGACCCGGCCGGCGTGCCCATCTCGGCCATCCTGTTCGGCGGCCGCCGGGCCACCAACGTCCCCCTGGTCACCGAGGCCCGCGACTGGGACCACGGCGTGTTCCTCGGCTCGATCATGAGCTCGGAGAAGACCGCCGCGGCGGCCGGTGCCATCGGCCAGGTGCGGTTCGACCCGTTCGCCATGCTGCCCTTCACCGGCTACAACGTCGGCGACTACTTCGCCCACTGGCTGTCCATCGGCGACCACGGCGATCCGACCCGGCTGCCGAAGATGTTCTGGGTGAACTGGTTCCGCAAGGACGCCGACGGTGGCTTCCTGTGGCCGGGATTCGGCGAGAACTGCCGGGTGCTCAAGTGGGTCGTGGAACGGGTGGCCGGGACGGCCGACGTCGCCGAGACCCCGATCGGCCTGGTGCCCACCCTGGACGGCATCGACCGGTCCGGACTGGACCTCGACGACGCCACGATGGCCCGCCTGCTGGCCGTGGACCCGGCGTCATGGGGCCACGAGGTGGCCCTCATCGACGAGCACTACTCGATGATCGGCGACCGCCTGCCCAAGCGGCTCGACGCCGAACTCGACGACCTGCGCCGTCGCCTCGACGCCGAGGAGTAGGCCCCTCCCCCGCCGTCAGGCGGCGACCAGCCCGTTCCCGCCGTCAGGCGGCGACGAGCATGGCGCGGATGCCCAGGCCCATGAGGAAGAGGCCGGCGTAGCCGTAGAGCAGGTGCCGGTGGGGTCGCAGGCTCTGGCGGTAGCTGTAGACGATGCCCACCACCACGAGGGCCACGAAGCCGTAGAAGAGGTGGAATTGGGGCGGGTCGATGTCCTGTCCGGCCACCATGCCGACGCCCATGGTGACCTGCACGGCGATGGCCACCTGGGCCAGCGCGGTGAACCACCACAGCGCCCGACCCCGCAGGGCGTGGACCCGGTGGGCGGCCAGGGCCCAGGCACCGGCCAGGCCGTTGCCGACCACCATCACCCAGGCGAACCCCTCATGGAGTTCCCGGAGCGAGGCGAGGGTGGTGATCACCGGGCCATCATGCCAGCGACGACCGACACCGCCACGGCCCCCGAACCTCCGTCCCGGGTCGGATCGGAGCGGGTCACGGAAGGAGCGGGTCGTCGACCTGGGGGCGACCGTCCCGGGGCCGGTCCGGGTCGACGTACCACTCGCGGCCGAAGGCGAGGGCGAACGCCTCGTCCGGCATGGCCAGGAAGAAGGAGTCCTCCGGGATCTGGCTGGCGTGGACCCGCATGGCCGCCCGCTTCCGGTCGAGCACCGCGCCCACGTCCACGCCGTGGGTGATCTCGGCGTCGGGCATCCCGTAGGTGCCCGACTCGAGTCGCTCCCGGCGGGCCTGGAGCATGGCGTCGTCCGACCAGATGGGTTCGCCGGACGCCTCCGCCTCCTCGGCGGCGGCCAACGCGGCGTCCATCGTGGCCTGGATCACGTCGCGGTTCAGCGTCACCCACCGGAGCCGGACCGGACGGCCATCGGCGGCCCGCCGCTCGGCCCACCGGGTCCCCACCCGGTGCACCTGGATGTGGTCGGGGTGGCCGTAGCCGCCGTTCGGGTCATAGGCCACCAGCAGCTCGGGGTCCTCGGCGGCCAGCACCTCGTCGAGGCGGGCCACCGCCTCGTCGACGTCGGCCTGCCAGAAGCAGTCCGGGTGGGCGTTGGCGGGATCGTCGGCCATGCCACTGTCCCGGTAGCCGAGGAAGGCCACCCGGGCCACGCCGAGGATGCGGGCCGCCTCGTGCAGCTCGTCGGTCCGGCGGTCCTCCAGGGCCTCGCCGTCGGCCAGGACGCCGGGAACCGGCTCGCCCTCCTCGCCCCGGGTGGCCACCACCAACACCACCCGGTGTCCGGCGTCGGCCAGCAGGGCCATGGTCCCGCCCGAGGCCAGGGACTCGTCGTCCGGGTGGGCGTGCAGGAGGGCGATGGTGGCCATCGGGTGGTCCTCGTCGGGTCGTCCGGGTCGGGGGACGCTCAGGCCACGGCGCCCGAGGCACGCAGGGCGGCGATGCGGTCCGCGTCGAGGCCCATCTCGCCCAGGAGCTCGTCGGTGTGCTGGCCGGCATGGGCCGGTGGCCGGCGGATCTCTCCCGGCGTGCGGCTGAGCCGGGGCGCCGGCCCGGGCTGGACGATGCCGCCCGACTCCACGAAGGTGCCCCGGGCCACGAGGTGGGGATGCTCCCTGGCCTCGGACACGGTGAGCACCGGGGCGTAGCAGACGTCGCTCCCCTCGAGGATGGCGTCCCACTCGTCGCGGGTCTTCGTGGCCACCACCGCGGCCACCTTCTCCTTGAGCTCCGGCCACCGCGACCGGTCGTGCTGGTCGGCGAAGTCGTCGGCGTCGAGGCCCAGCTTGTCGATCATCTCGGCGTAGAACTGCGGCTCGATCGACCCGATCGAGATGTACTCACCGTCGGCGCACTCGTAGACGTCGTAGAAGTGGGCGCCGGTGTCGAGCATGTTCTCGCCCCGGCCCTCGGTGGCGAAGCCGGTGTGGAGCATCCCGTAGAAGAAGCCCATGAGGCTGGCCGCCCCGTCGACCATCGCCGCGTCCACGACCTGGCCCTCGCCGGTGGACCGGGCCGAGAGCAGGGCGCAGACGATCCCGTAGGCCAGGTACATGCCACCGCCGCCGAAGTCGCCGACCAGGTTCAGCGGGGGCACCGGTCCGGTGTCGTTGCGACCCATGTGGGCCAGCGCCCCGGCCAGCGAGATGTAGTTGATGTCGTGACCGGCCGTCGTGGCGTACGGGCCGTCCTGGCCCCAACCGGTCATGCGGCCGTACACGATGGCCGGGTTGCGGGCCAGGCAGTCGTCGGGGCCGAGGCCGAGGCGTTCGGCCACCCCGGGCCGGTAGCCCTCGAAGACCACGTCGGCGTCGGCCACCAGGTCGAGCACCAGCCCCCGCCCCTCGTCGGACTTGAGGTCGACGCCGATGCTGCGCCGGCCGCGGGCGTTCACGTCGGCGGGCGGCCGGGCCGGGTCGCCACCGCGGACCGAGGCGGCACGGTCGATGCGGACCACGTCAGCCCCCATGTCGGCCAGCATCATCCCGCAGAACGGGCCGGGACCGATCCCCGCCAACTCGATCACCCGGACCCCGTCCAGTGCACCCATGCTCTCTCCTGTCCATTCGTGGCCTGAAGGCCCGCGGCCCGTCGGCCTCACCGCTGATCCTTCCGCGTGGCGGGCCCGGGACCGCCATCCGGGCCGGGACGCTCAGGCCGTCCCGTCGACGGCGTGGCAGTGCTCGGCGATGGCCGCCACGAGGACCGCGAAGCCACCGGGCGAGACGTCGTGGCCCCACCCCTCGACACGCACCAGCTCCGCTGCGGGGACGACCTCGGCCGTGCGCTCGCCGGCGGCCATGGGGACCAGCGTGTCGGCCGTCCCGTGGACGACCCGGGTGGGCACCCGGACGGTGGCCAGGGCCGCCTCCCGGTTCCCGGCGGCCCGGGCCGCGCCCCACTGGCGCTCGTAGGCATGGCGAGGCTGGACCGACCGCCGCCGGTAGGCCTCGTACTTGGCCCGGGCGTGGTCCTCGTCGTGCCAGTCGCTGGCCCACAGCCGCAGGTCGGCCATCTCCTTGGCGATGGCGCCCTCGGGGTCGTCGGGCGGCTCGGCCAGCATGGCCTCCCGGGTGGCGTCCGGCAGCCGGCCCTTCTCCCGGTGGCCGGTCCCCGAGCCCATGGACACCAGGC
Source organism: Acidimicrobiales bacterium (assembly GCA_016845305.1). Classification (GTDB taxonomy): domain Bacteria; phylum Actinomycetota; class Acidimicrobiia; order Acidimicrobiales; family MedAcidi-G1; genus UBA9410. The sequence goes on along the minus strand of JAERSW010000081.1, from coordinate 8,935 downwards.
TGCGGCACCGACCGGGGTGCTCGACGGCGACCGTCTGGGCCACCGTCCCGCCGAGCGAGAAGCCGACCACGTGGGCGTCGTCGACCCCGAGGGCGTCGAGCAGGCCGGCGGCGTCAGCGGCCATGTCGGACAGCGAGTACCGGTCGGCGCCCTCGTCGAGGATGGTCGACAGGCCGCTGTCGCGGTGGTCGGAGCGCACCACCCGGAACCCCTCGTTGGCCAGGAGGCGGCAGAAGGCCTCGTCCCAGACCAGCATCTGGCTGCCCAGGCCGTGGAGCAGCAGCACCGTCGGGTCGGTCGGGTCGCCGAACGACTCGTGGCAGATCCGGATCCCGGAGGGCAGGTCGGCGAACGGCACGGCGCCATCCTCCGGCCCCGGGCGCTCGACACGCCAACCCGGACGCCCCAACCCGGGCACCACGACCCGGGCGCCCCAACCCAGGCAACGGGGCCCGGCCACTACGGTCCGGCCCGTGGCCACCGCTCCGCCCACCATCCACGACCGGCGCTTCGCCGAACTGGACGCGGCGACGCTCCACGACCTGCTGCGACTGCGGATCGACGTGTTCGTGGTCGAGCAGGCATGCCCCTACCCCGAGCTCGACGGGCGCGACCCCGAGCCGGGGACCCGCCACGTGTGGCTGGACGGCCCCGACGGCCTACCGGCGGCCGCCCTGCGGGTGCTGGCCGAGCCGGACGGGTCGTTCCGGGTGGGGCGGGTGGTGACCCGGCCCGAGGCCCGGGGCCACGGCCTGGCCGGCGTACTGCTGTCCCACGTGCACGACACCACCCCGGGGCGGATCGTGCTGGACGCCCAGTCCTACCTCGTGCCGTGGTACGCCTCGCTGGGCTACGAGCCCACCGGCGACGAGTTCCTCGAGGACGGCATCCCCCACGTGCCCATGGCCCGCGACGCCTGATCCCCGGTTCCGGGCCCGCCGCCCGCAGGCCGGGCCGGCGAGTCAGCCCCAGCCCAGCTCGTGGAGGCGGTCGTCGTCGATCCCGAAGTGGTGGGCCACCTCGTGGACCACGGTGACCACCACCTCGTGCCGGAGCTCGTCGAGGTCGGCGCACATCTCGCACAGGGGCAGCCGGTACAGGTGGATGCGGTCGGGCATCGTCCAGTCCGACGCCCCGCCGTAGTCGCCCCGCTCGGTCAGCGGCACGCCGTCGTACAGGCCCAGCAGGTCGGGTTCGTCGCCCCGATCGGCGGTCAGCACCGCCACGTTGTCCATGAACGACGCCAACTCGGGGGGCAGCAGGTCGAGGGCCTCGGCCACCAGGCGATCGAAGGCCTCGGGGGCGACCGGCTCCATGGGCCGATGGTAGGTCGGACCCACCGGGTGGGCGGTCGGGCCGGGGAGGGCCGTCACGGGCCATCGCTAGGGTGCGGCCGATGGCCGCGGCGGACGATCCCACGGGCCCCCGGACGGGGGCGGACAGCCCCTCGGCCGCCCTGTTCGCCGACGGACCGGACACCGAGGCCGCCGACGCCGAGGCGCTCCTGGTCGGCCTGAACGAGGAGCAGCGCACGGCGGTCACCTCCGACGGCCTGCCGCTGGCCATCCACGCCGGCGCCGGCTCGGGCAAGACCCGGGTGCTGACCCACCGCATCGCCTGGCGGACCCTGACCGGTCGGGACGACCCCCGCCGAGTCCTGGCCCTGACCTTCACCCGCAAGGCGGCCTCCGAGCTGCGGACCCGCCTGCGGCGCCTCGGCATGCGCGACCAGGTGGCCGCCGGGACGTTCCACGCCGTGGCCCTGGCCCAGCTCCGGACCTGGTGGCACGAGACCGACCAGCGGGAGCCCGAGCTGCTGGACCGCAAGATGGGGATCATCGGTCCGCTGGTCCCCCGCGACCAGCGGTCCACGGTCGCCCTGGACGTCGTGGCGGAGGTTGAGTGGGCCAAGGCCCGCCGCATCCGCCCTGAGGCCTACGCGGGCCTGGCCGAGGAGGCGGGCCGGACGCCGCCCTTCCCGACGCCCACCGTGGCCCGCATCTACGCCGAGTACGAGGAGGTCAAGTCGGCGCGCAACCTGGTCGACTTCGACGACCTCCTCGACCTCTGCCGTCACGCCCTGTCCACCGACAAGCGGTTCGCCGCCGCCCAGCGGTGGCGGTTCCGCCACCTCTACGTGGACGAGTTCCAGGACGTCAACCCGCTCCAGTTCGACCTGCTGGCCGGCTGGCTGGACGGCAGCGGCGACCTGTGCGCGGTGGGCGACCCCGACCAGGCCATCTACGGGTGGAACGGCGCCGATGCCGACCACCTGGTCCGGTTCGCCACCCACTTCCCCGGGGCCACGGTGCTGGAACTCCGCCAGAACTACCGCAGCACCCCGCAGGTCCTGCGGGCTGCGGCGGGCGTGCTGGTGGGCCGGGATCCGATGGTGGCCAACCGCGATCGGGGTCCGGACCCGGTGCTGGAGGGCTATGCCGACGAGCACGCCGAGGCGAAGGCCATCGCCGGTCGGGCCCGCACCGTCCGCGGTCCGGACGGCCGGTGGCGCGACCAGGCGGTCCTGGTCCGGACGAACGCCCAGACCGAGCCCCTCGTCGAGGCCTTCCGGGCCGCCGGCATCCCCGTCCGCACCCGCACGGGCAGCGGCCTGCTGGACCGCTCCGACGTGAAGGCCCAGCTGGCCCAGCTGGGACGGAGCGACCGGGCGTTGTCCACGCTGCTGGGCGACCTGCGGGCCGCGGACACCGGCGATCCGGACGACGCACCGGACGGACCGGCCAACGGTCCCGGACCCGACGGGGACGACGGCGAAGACGGCACCGGGGACGCCGGGCGGGCGGCAGCGTTCGCCGAACTGTCCCGTCTGGCCGACGAGTTCCTGGCGCTCGAGCCCTCGGGGACCGGGAAGGCCTTCGCCGCCTGGGTCCGCGCCCAGGCCCGCTCCACCATCGACGACCGGACCGACGCCGTCGAGGTGGCCACCTTCCACGCCGCCAAGGGCCTGGAGTGGCCGACCGTCCACGTGGCCGGCCTCGAGCAGGGCTTCGTCCCCATCGCCCACGCCAAGGACGCCGACGCCCGGGACGAGGAACGCCGCCTGCTGTACGTGGCCCTGACCCGGGCCGAGGACCGGCTGTTCTGCACCTGGGCCGACCAGCGGACCTTCGGCCAGCGCACGGCCAACCGTCGTCCGTCGCCGTGGCTGGCCGACCTCCAGGCGGCCATCGCCGGCCTGGAGCGTCCGGTGGGTCGGTCCGAGGGGGCCCGTCGGGCCCGGGAGATGGCCGACCGGACCCGTCGGGCCACGCTGCCCGACCACCCGGTGGTGGCCGCCCTGCGCGACCTGCGCAGCGCCGCGGCGAAGGCCGCCAACGTGCCCGCCTACGTCGTGTTCACCGACGCCACGCTGGCCGACCTGGTGGCCCGGTGGCCGACCGACGCCGAGGGGCTGCTGGCCGTCCACGGCATCGGGCCCACCAAGGCCGACCGGCACGGCGGGGGCATCCTCGCCGTACTGGCCGCCCACGACCGGCCCGAGTCGCCGGAGCCGTCCACCGACGACGCGCCGTCGGCGGAACGGGCCGCCCCGACGACGGCGCCGGCTTCGTCGACCACTGGGCCGACCACCGGGCCGACCAGCGGGCCGACCGGCGGCTCCCCGCTCCACGACCGGCTCCGGGCCTGGCGGACCGAGCGGGCCCGGGCGGCCGACGTGCCGCCGTTCATGGTGTTCAACAACGCCACGCTGGACGCCCTGGCCGAGGCCCGACCCACCGACGTCGACGGCCTACTGGCCGTGCCGGGCATCGGCCCCCGCAAGGTGGAGGACTTCGGCGCCGAACTGCTGGCGCTGCTGGCCGACGGCTGAACCGCCGCCGGCCACCCCGAGCCTGCCGCCCGCGGACCGCCCTCAGCCGAGGGCGAACTCGGCCACCACCGGGGCGTGGTCGCTGGGCTTCTCGCCCTTGCGCTCGTTGCGGTCCACGACCACGAAGTCGAGCGCGGCGGCCGCCGGCGCCGAGGCGTACACCAGGTCGATGCGCATCCCCATCCGCTTGTAGAAGGCGCCGCCCCGGTAGTCCCACCAGGAGTGGAGCCCAGCGTCCTCGAACCGCTCCCGGAAGACGTCCACGAAGCCCAGGTCGACCAGGCGCCGTAGGGCGTCGCGCTCCGGAACCGTCACGTGGGTGCTGCCCTCCAGCGCCTTCGGGTCCCACACGTCGCGGTCGTCGGGCGCCACGTTGAAGTCGCCGACCACCACCACCGGCTGGTCGGCCGGGCTGGTGTTGGCCGCCAGGTCGTCGTGGAGGCGACCCAACCAGTCCAGCTTGTAGCGGTAGTGGTCGTGGTCGACCTCGCGCCCGTTGGGCACGTAGCACGAGGCCACCCGCACGCCGCCGCACGTGGCCCACAGGATCCGGGCGTCCGGGTCGGGGTCGTCGCGCCCGTCGGCGAAGCCGGGCCGGACGTCGTCGAGACCCACCCGGGAGATCACGGCCACCCCGTTCCACCGGCCCTCGCCGTGGTGGGCCGACTCGTAGCCCAGCGCCGTGAACCGGTCGTGGGGGAAGGCCTCGTCGGCCATCTTGGTCTCCTGCAGGCACAGCACGTCCGGCTGGGCGGCGGCCATCCACGCCTCGACGCGGTCGATCCGGGCCTTCAGCGAGTTGACGTTCCAGGTGACGATCCTCACGGCGCCCGACACTAGGACCCGCGGGCGGAGCCGGGCGTCAGCCCAGCGGAATGCCGAGCACCAACTCCAACTCGGCGATGGCGACGGCCGGATCGCCGACCTTGATGGTGGTCATGCCCATGGCCCGGGCGGGCTTCAGGTTGATGCCCAGGTCGTCGAGGAACACGCACGCGGCGGGCTCGACGCCGAGGTCCGCGCAGGCCCGCTCGTAGAACTCGGGCTCCGGCTTGCGGCAGCCGACCACGCTGGACTCCACCACCACGTGGAACAGGGCCACCACCTCGAGCACCTCGGGTCGGGCCGACTCCTGGTCGGCCAGCGGCGTCACGTTGTTGGTCAGCAGGCCCGTCCGAAACGCATCGGAACACCGCCGGACCGCCTCGACCATGGCCGGTCGTAGGTCGCCGTGCAGCCCGGCCAGCACCCGACCGGCGTCGACGTCGAAGCCCAGGGCGGCCGCCTCGGCCTCGAACAGCCGACAGAACTCCCCGGCGTCGACCTCGCGGCGCTCGAAGCGGGCCCAGGCGTTGGCGTCCGGATCGGTGGCGTTGATGCGTCGGATGGTGTCGGGAGGCAGGCCGGCCTCGGACTCGTAGGCGTTGAAGGCGTCGAACGGGCTGGTCAGGACCACGCCGCCGAAGTCGAACAGCACCGCCTCGATCCCGGACACCGGGCGAGCGTAGGCAGCGTCGTCGGCCACGGGGCCACTGGGACAGCGCCGGTAGCCTCGGCGCCCATGAGCGCCCAGTTCATCTACACCATGCGGCGCGTCGGCCGCTTCCACCCGCCCGACCGCGACGTCCTCAAGGACATCACGCTGGCCTTCTACCCGGGCGCCAAGATCGGCGTGCTGGGCGCCAACGGGGCCGGCAAGTCGTCGCTGCTGCGGATCATGGCCGGCGTCGACGACGGCTTCACCGGCGAGGCCCGCCTGACCGACGGGTTCACCGTCGGCCTCCTCGAGCAGGAGCCCGCCCTCGACGAGGCCAAGGACGTGCAGGGCAACGTGATGGACGGCGTCGGCGAGGTGGCCGGCCTGCTGACCCGCTACGAGGAGGTCCTGGCCGGCTGGGCCGACCCCGACGCCGACTACGAGAAGCTGGGCGCCGACCAGGCCGAGCTCGAGAAGAAGATCGAGGCCGCCGGCGCCTGGGACCTCCAGCGCACCATCGAGATCGCCATGGACGCCCTGCGGCTCCCGCCCGGCGAGGCCGACGTGACGACGCTGTCGGGCGGCGAACGGCGCCGGGTGGCCCTGTGCCGCCTGCTGCTGTCACGGCCCGACCTGCTGCTGCTGGACGAGCCCACCAACCACCTCGACGCCGAGTCGGTGGCGTGGCTGGAGCGCACCCTGCGCGACTACCACGGCACCGTCATGGCCATCACCCACGACCGCTACTTCCTCGACAACGTGGCCGGCTGGATCCTCGAGCTGGACCGGGGCCGCGGCATCCCCTACGAGGGCAACTACTCGGGGTGGCTGGAACAGAAGCAGGCCCGCCTCGACGCCGAGGAGAAGGTCGACTCGGCCCGGAAGCGCACGCTGGAACGCGAGCTGGAATGGGTGCGCATGGCGCCCAGGGCCCGCCAGTCCAAGGGCAAGGCCCGCCTGTCGTCCTACGACCGCCTCGTGGCCGAGGCCGCCGAGACCGAGAAGCGGGCCCGGGAGCTGCAGATCGACATCCCGGCCAACCAGCGGCTCGGCGACCAGGTCATCGAGGTGGAGAACCTGTCCAAGGGCTTCGACGACCGCCTGCTCATCGACGGCCTCTCGTTCTCGCTGCCCCCGGCGGGCATCGTCGGCGTGATCGGCGGCAACGGTGCCGGCAAGACCACCCTCTTCCGGATGCTCACCGCAGCCGCCGACGGGACCGCCGAGGGCGCCACGGCCCCCGACTCCGGCGAGGTTCGCATCGGCCCCACCGTCGAGATCGGCTACGTCGACCAGTCCCGGGACAGCCTCGACCCGGAGCGAACCGTGTACCAGGAGATCACCGACGACCGGGAGTTCATCGAGGTGGGTCGGCGGGAGGTCAACGGCCGGGCCTACGTGGCCTCGTTCAACTTCAAGGGCGCCGACCAGCAGAAGAAGGTCGGCGACCTGTCCGGCGGCGAGCGCAACCGCGTGCACCTGGCCAAGGTGCTCCGGAGCGGCGCCAACGTGCTGCTGCTCGACGAGCCCACCAACGACCTCGACGTCGACACCCTGCGGGCGCTCGAGTCCGGACTCGACGCCTACGCCGGCTGCGCGGTGGTCATCAGCCACGACCGCTGGTTCCTGGACCGGGTGGCCACCCACGTCCTCGCCTTCGAGGGCGACTCGCAGGTCCGCTGGTTCGAGGGCAACTTCACCGAGTACGAGACGTACCGACGCAAGGAGCTGGGCCTCGACGACCAGCCCCACCGCATGAAGTACAAGCCGCTGGTCCGATGAGCGCCGCCGACGCCCGGACCCGCCTGCTCGCCCCCGCCGTCGTCCGCGGCCTGGCCCTCGTGCTGTGCGCGGCGTGCATCGCCGGGATGATCGTCACCTCGATCGCCGACAGCATCGACGGCGCCCTGGCCTTCGGCCTGGTGGCGGCCGGTGGCGCGACGGTCCTGCTGCTGGTCGGGGTGCTGGTGCCGGCCGTGGAGGCGGCGGCCAGTGCCGACGAGGAGCGGGCCGCCTCCGTCGAGGACGGCGTCCAGCGCCTGGTGGCCGGCGGTGCCGACGAGGACGAGGTCCGGGCCACCGTCCGGGCCGCCGTCGAACTGGGCCGCCGTTCGGCGGGCGACTGATCCGGCCGGGACGCCCGTGGCCACCGTCGACGACCACCGCCTCGCTACGGACCTGGCCACCCGGGCCGGCGCCGTCCTGCTGGAGATCCGCCACCGCCTGACCGCCGACGGCGCACCGTCCTCGGTGATGAAGCACGAGGGCGACCAGCGGTCCCACGAGTTCCTGATGGACGCCCTGGCCGGGGCGGTCCCCGGCGACGCCGTGCTGTCCGAGGAGGGCAGCGCCCACGCCGGCCACCCACCCCGGGGCACCGGCGGACGCACCTGGATCGTGGACCCCGTCGACGGCACCCGCGAGTACTCCGAGCCGCCCCGGTCCGACTGGGCCGTCCACGTGGCGCTGGCCGAGGACGGCGTGCCCACCGCGGGCGCGGTGGCCCTGCCCGGCCTGGGCGTCACCCTGTCCACCCTGGAGCCACCGTCGGCCGGCGACCTCCCCCCGGTCGGCGACCGGCCCCGCATGGTGGTCAGCCGGTCCCGCCCGCCGGCCGAGGCCCTGTCGGTGTGCGAGGCACTCGGCGGCGAGCTGGTCGAGATGGGCTCGGCCGGCGCCAAGGCCATGGCCGTGGTGCGGGGCGAGGTGGACTGCTACGTCCACTCGGGCGGCCAGTACGAATGGGACAGTTGCGCCCCGGTGGCCGTGGCCCTGGCCGCCGGGCTGCACGCCTCGCGCCTCGACGGCAGCCCACTGGCCTACGACCGACCCGACCCCTACCTCCCCGACCTGGTCATCTGCCGGGTCGAGCTGGCCGAGGCCGTCCTGGCCGCCCTGGCCGGCTGAGCGGCGGTCCCGTCGTGCGCGTCGTCGTGGCCCGCTGCACCGTCGACTACGACGGCCGGCTCACCGCCCACCTGCCCGAGGCGATCCGCCTGCTCATGGTCAAGGCCGACGGCTGCGTGGCCGTCCACGCCGACGGCGGCGCCTACAAGCCGCTCAACTGGATGAACGCCCCCAACACGCTGACCGTCGTGGAGTCCGACGAGGACGGGGTCGAGGCCGTGTGGACGGTCCGGAGCCCCAAGGGCGAGGTACTGGCCATCACCGTCCACGAGGTGCTGGCCGAACTCGACCACGAGATGGGCGTCGACCCCGGCCTCCAGAAGGACGGCGTCGAGGCCCACCTCCAGGAACTGCTGGCCGCCGACCCCACCACCATCGCCGACGGCCTCCGCCTGGTCCGCCGGGAGTTCCCCACCGACATCGGCCCGGTCGACCTGCTGTGCCGCGACGCCGACGGCGAGGCGGTGGCCGTCGAGGTGAAGCGCCGGGGCGAGATCGACGGCGTCGAGCAGCTCACCCGCTATCTGGACTTCCTGAACCGCGACCCCATGCTCCGGCCGGTCCGGGGGATCTTCGTAGCCCAGGAGATCAGGCCCCAGGCCCGCGTCCTGGCCGAGGACCGCGACATCGGCTGGGTGGAGGTCGACTACGACGAGCTCCGGGGCATCGAGTCCGACGCCCTGCGGCTCTTCTGAGATGTCCGGCGACGCTCCCCGTCG
>JAERSW010000080.1 GCA_016845305.1 Acidimicrobiales bacterium | reverse complement strand
GCGGTGGTGGTGGGTGGGGCGGTGGTGGTGGGTGGGGCTGACCGGTCTGAGCAGGCAGAGGAAAGAAGAGTTACGGAAAGAATCAGAATTCCCCAGAACATGGCTTCATAGTGCCATTGAATTGCTAGTCACTCCTGTGATCGCAAGTCGAAAAACCGCTCCGGACTAGGAACGCCCGCACGGGCCTCCGATGCCCGTTCTGGAGGGGCCCGTTTTCCTGAACTTTCGACGGGCCCCCTCCTGGATGCCGGGAGAGGGTTTCGGGCCCTTCTCGGGCCTCCAGCCGCTAGGCGGTCAGGCGGTCACCCACGGGGGTGGGGGCGGGCCTGCTCAGAGCGGGTCTTGCGCTTGTGGCACCTGGTACACGTCGGCCAGACGTTGTCGTCGTGGTCGGTGCCGCCGTTGGCCAGGGCCAGGCGGTGGTCGATCTTGATGTCGGTGGCCGGGTGCCAGCCGGAGCAGAGCCCGCAGACAGCACCCCCCGCTCGGTTGACTTTCCGGCGGAGCCGCTCGGCCCCACCCCCTCCGCCGCGCATCCGGCGCTGGCGGTTGCGGACAGACCCGGCGTCCCATCGCTTGCGAACCTGGCGGTTACAAGGGGCGCACCTGGAGCGTCCTGGCTCGGTGAGTCGGTCGCAGTCCAGACACGGCCGTCGGAGTTGCTTCATGTCGAGCCCTGTGTCGAGAGAGAGCCGAGGGACCGCGCCAGCAAGGGTCGCCGCATCACACTCGACCCTCGATGGGTCAGTTCCCTCACTAATGACATGTCTGTGGATCGCCGGAAGTTGCGCGGTGATCCGAGAAAGAGGCCCAGCCTGGGCGGCGCACGATGGCGTGGCGGCCTGTCTGTTTGGACGCCCAGGCTGGGCTTTGATCTGGGAGGAGGGGTAGGTGGCCGTCATGGATCTACGAGCCCCTCATGACTTCACCCTGGAGTTCGGCGTAGTCGTCAGCGGCACGTTCCTCGGCCGCCTCCTCGCTGAGTTCCCACTTGAGAGCCTCGATCTTGGCCAGGGCCTTATCGAGGCGCTGCCTAGTGAGAGGTTCGACCTCCAGGTCCACGGTGTGTCCCCACTCGTTCTCGTAGCCGTCGGCCATGCGGAAGTCCATGACCCGGCGGATGACTGTCCAGACCGCCCGGCAGATCATCTCCCCGATGACCTGATCGGAGGGAGAGTTTGGGTGGGCCGACTGGTGGGCCTCGACCAACTTGTGGACCCGCTGGGCGTAGGTCACGTCCTTCTTCATGAGGCCGTCGACGAGGTCCTCGCGCACCTTGACGTTGTCCACCCTGGAGTGGATGAGAACGTCCGCGCACAGGCGCTCCTGGTCCTCTCTGGCGAGCAACTTCATCGCCTCGGCTGGCTCGTTGGCGTAGACGTGCTGGAGCGCCTTGCTGAGCCTGGAGCCGCTGACCTGGCGGTAACGCTCAGGGACGGTGAGGTCCTCCCGTTTGAGGAAGTCGAGCAGACCCCACACGGCCGAGCCAGCGGTCTCGTACTGGTAGATCGAGTCGTCCGGCGGTGGCTCCTGGCCGACCAGGGCCAGGTAGTGGTGGTTCGTTGCCGGTACGTCTAGGCCCTGGGCGTCGTGCCGCCAGTAGCGGGCCACGTCGTCCTTGGAGGCGTAGCCGTGGATGTGGGCGTACAGGATGCCGGTCCTGGTCAACTTGTGGGTCTTCATGACCTTGCCGACGGCATCGGGCTCTGAGGGGTAGTAGCCGGTCTCGATGAGGTCGACGGGCCTGCCTTTCCTGTCGTTGCCCTCCATGCGGTGAAGGTGGTGGAACAGCGTCTTGGGTCGCCCGTAGGAGCCCCAGGCCGGGTCGCCCAACGGCGGGGTGATGGCCTCCAGCATCGAGACTCCAGGGAGTTCCAGGTGTTCGTCCCGCTCGGAGTCGATCATGTAGTTCGGCATCCCGGCCAGGGCCCCGCAGATGGCCGCCCTGGGTGCCGACTTGTTCAGCGCCTCGGCGGCCTGGAGCCCCGGATAGAGCCACATGGCGTAGGCGTTCAACTCGTTGGCGGTGACCTCGTCGCCGAACATCTCCCGGTAGTGGGCCTCTGCCGCCTCGTCGGCCATGTCCATGTCGGCCAGTTCGGCCATGGCGTCCTGCTCTGTGTATCCCATCGTGTTGTCCCTTCGTGTCGTTCTGTGTCAGTTCGTGTACGGAAACCTGGCCAGGTCTCGGAGGGCCTTCTTCCGGCAGGCCGTGGCGTTCTTCGGGGTGCCACACACCGTGAAGTGGAACCCGTCGGGGTGTTTGAGTTGGATGTGTTTGCCGACTCGGTCGATGTACCAGCCGCGCTGCTTGGCCTCCTTGAGCACCACGCGCATCTCCTTGTTGGGGGCCCTCACGGCGCTCACAGGCTCGACCCGTCGATGTTGCGGAAGTCGTTGGCCTTGGCCGTGGCCCGTAGGTAGATCCGTCGGACCCGGTGCGTGACCGCCACGTCGCTGCCGGAGTTGTCGAACAGGTGGGCGGGGAGGAGGTCCCTGCCGATCTTCAAGAACCCGTACTTGTGCTGGTTGTGGAGGAGTAGGACCATCTCCTCGACCTCGTCGAGGTCCTGGAGGAGGAACAGTCGAGCCTCGGCCCGCGAATCGGTGCCCGGCTGGGAGCAGGGGATGAGGTCGGCGGGCTCCTCGTGTCGTTCCTCGCCCAGGAACGCCGTCCAGTCGCCCGGCAGGGTCGGCTGGTCGAACGACTGGCTGTGGTTGATCGTGTCCCAGTCGAGAGGGTTCCGTCCCCTGGCCGCCCAGTCGGCCCGCTGCTCCTCCGGGTCGTGGCTGGAGTTCTTGGCGCCCAGGTAGTCCATGGCGGCGCCGTAGGGGACCGTCAGCGGACCGTCGAAGAACGAGGCGTCGGAGTCGGTGTGGGCGAGCCGGAAGTCGATGAACGCCTCCAGGGACATCCCACGTTCCGGGTCGTGCTCCTGGGCCGCCGTCACCACGACCACCATGAGCCGCTGGAACGTGTCGCAGGACTTGGGGTCCGAGTGGACCTGATCGAGGGGAACGGAGCGCCCCGTCCGCGAGAGGGTGAGCCGATACGCGCGGGCCCGAACCTTCCCCTCGTACTTCTCGACGGCCTCGGCCGCCGTGGCCTTCTTGGCCGCTTCGTGTGGATCGCACCCAGGCGCTCCGTCGGTTGTTGACATTCCGTACTGCTCGCTGTCCGGCCGCCACGCCTCGCACAGCACGGACGACCCTAGCACGTCGGCCGACACTTCCGGGCCGCGGGCGAAAAGTGTAGAGTGCTGTTTCCAGAACTGCCTGCGGGCAGTTGACGGGAACCGTCAGTCGTCGGCGGCGTTGAGGGCGGAGTAGATGGCGGACTGGAGATGGCGGAGGGCGATGCCGATGTCCTTGCGGGACCGCTTGACCGAGCTCCGGCGGCGCTGCCTCCGGCCGTCCAGGGCGGTGGTGGCCGTGGGGTCGGCGTGGCTGCCCTTCCTGGACGACGGGCCTTCGACGGTGCCCCCGAGGCTGATGTCCTCGGCCATGCTGACCGCTGCCGGGTACACCCGCCGGAGTTCGTCGGTCAGGCGGAGGATGCTCTCCAGGTCGTCGAGGGCGACCCGGTCGGCCTTGTCCATCCTCATGGCCGCCTCCTGGGCCGTCGACCTCGGCCACGCTTGGAGATGGGCCCACCGGCCTCGCGGTACGTCTGGCCGGTGACGATGCGCTGGATGGCGGGTTGCCCGGCTCCCGAGCCCAGGAACATCCGGGCGAGGTCGCCCTGGCTCCACCGGCCCGTGGCGTAGGCGTACCGGATGGCCCGGATGTCGTCGTCGGTCAGGGCCGGGAGGACCCTGGTCCGACCGGCGGCCACCTTGTCGGCCGAGTTCTCGGCGTAGGTGCCGACTTCGAGGTGGCCGGGGCGGACACACTCGGGCCGGTCGCAGAGGTGCCGGATGACGTGGCCGTCGGGGATGGGCCCGTGGAGCAACTCCCACGAGACCCGGTGGGCGTAGTGACTGACACCGGCGGCGTCGGTCACCGTCCCGTACCCGGCCGGGAGGCGGTGGCCGAGCCAGAGGGCGCAGGCGTCGCCGTCGCGCACGTCGAACGGTTCGACCCTCGACCAGAACCGGACGACCAGGTCGACCTCGGATGGGGCGGTCTTAGTGGGCACGGATGGCCTCCTGGTACTTGGCGCCCCAGGACGCACCGAGGACCTCGCCCTCAGCGGTGATCGGTACCTGGGCGAGGGTGCCGGACATGGTGTGGGCGAGGTCGGCGGCGAACGCCTCGGCCTCGTCGGTCGGTGCCTGGGCTATGACCTCGTCGTGGATGGGGAGGAGTAGGTGTCCGCCGAACCCCTCGTCGTCCAGGTTGATGAGGGCGCCCTTGAACAGGTCGGCGGCCAGGCTCTGGATGAGGTAGTTGACGGCCCGGTAGCCGTGCTGGCGGTCGAGCGGGATGCGGCGCCCGGTCGGGGTGACGACCAGGGGGTCGCCGTACTTGATCTGCTCGACGACCTGGCGGGTCCAGCGGTCGACCCTGGGGAACGCCCGCCGGAACTTGTCGATGGCCAACTTGGCCTCGAACTCGCCGACCCCGGCCTGACGGGCGAGGGTGGCCGCTCCGCCGCCGTAGACGAGGCCGAACCCCACGCCCTTGGCGAGGCGCCGTTGGGCCGGGGTGAAGTCGTCGCCGAACAGGCGGGTGGCGGTCGTGTCGTGGAGGTCGCCGCCACCCAGGAACGTGTCGATCATGGCCTCCTCGTTGGCCAGAGCTGCCAGGACCCGGAACTCGACCTGGGAGAAGTCGGCGGCCACCAGGTGCTGGCCGTCGTCGGGGACGAGACACGTTCGGATGCGGTGATCGCCGGAGGGCAACTGGTGGAGCGGCGGGTTCGAGATGGCCTGGCGGCCGGTCTTGGCGGCCAGGGACCGGATGCGGGGATGGACCCGGCCGTCGACCAGGGCGGCCTCGATGAGCGGGTCGACGTAGGCGGCGAGGAACTTGCCGGACTGCTTGGCGGTCAGCACCTCACGGGCCAGGTCGTCGTTGAGGGATGCCAGGACGTGCTTGTCGACCTTGGGAGCCCCGGACGGGGTGGTCTCGGTCAGCACCGCCCCACGGGCCTCCAGGGCGGCTGCGACCTGGGCGACCGAGTTGACGTTCTCGACGCCCAGGAGGGCGGCCTGGCGTTCGGCGGAGGACAGCTCGGCGGCCAGCACCTCGGAGAGTTCGTGGGCGTACACCTGGTCGACCCGGAACCCTCGGGCCGTCATGGCCGTGGTGATGGTCTGGGCCTGGTGCTCGAACTCGGACAGGTGGTCGAGGCCGAGGTCGGCGACCATCTTGGCCAGCACCTCGTGGAGGCGGGCGGTGAGGCCCACGTCCATCCCGGCGTACATGACGAACGTGGGGTGGTCGGCGTCGATCTCGACGAACCCCCGGCCCACGGTGAGGCCGAACGACTTGAACAGGGCCTTCAACTCCTGGTCGGAGTCGGGGGCGTCCGGGTCGACGTACTCCTCGGCGAGGGCCTTCAGGCCGTGGCCGATGCCGCCGTCCTTCTTCTCGCGTGGGTCCACCAGGTGGGCGAGGATCGAGGTGTCGGTCGTCCGGCCCATGAGGTCGGTGACGGTGGCCACCAGGTCCTCGGTGTCCAGAAGGCGGGCCAGGTGGAGGATGTCGAACGGTGCGTTGTGGGCCACGAGCGGCACCTCGGAGAAGGCCAGCATCTCGACCGGCGCACGCCAGCGGTGCGGGTCCATGACCCAGGCGGTCCGCTGGTCACCGAACTGGACGAGGCGCACGTCGGCGTGAAAGTCCAGCCCGGTGGTCTCGGTGTCGATACCTATCAGGGCGTGGCCCTCCATCAGCCAGGCCATGGCGGCGGCCGCATCGTCATCGGACCGGACAGGGTGGACCGTCAGCCCGTCGACGGGAGCCCGTAATGGCGGGGTTCTCATGAATCACCGCCCTCGTCGCATGACGGTATGACGGTCGATGACGCTGGTTTCGAGACTCCCCTTAGAGAGGTTGGATCAGTAAAGGAGAGAGTCTGGAAATGACCGTCATGGTCCGTCATTTCGTCATGCCCACGGTCGGCGGCGGTGGCCAGGCGGAGCCCCACGAGCCAGACGCCGTCCATCTTCTTGCGCTTGAACACGCCCGGCATCCGTTCGACCACGGCCTCGTTGAGGGCCCTGGCTGACCATTCCTTGACGCCCTCTCGGCTGGCCCAGTCCCGGTAGGCCGAGTAGAGGGCCGCCCCCTTGATCTCGGCGTCGGGGTCGGACACGACCTCCCACTCGCAGAACCCGGCCAGGTCGTCGGACGTGGCCTTGTAGTCGGCGGTGGCCTCGACGATGGCCGGAGGGTCGCCCAGGCCGTCGCGGTGCCAGTCGATGGCCCCCTCGACGGCCCACGCCAGGATGCCCTCGGCCTCGGCCTCCAACTTCTCGCCCAGGTAGTGGTCACGCTCGGCGTCGGTGAAGTACCGGTCGAACCCGACCAACTTGACCCGGCGCCAGAGCCCCTCATCCTGACCGAGGAACTTGGGCTTGTAGTTGGTGGCCAGGAGGAGCGTGAAGTTCGGAAAGTAGGTGAACTCCGACTGGTAGAGGTGGCGACAGGTGATGGGATCGCCGCCGGTGGCACGTTTGAGCACCGCCTCGGCCATGGGCCGGGACCGTTCCCCCTCCTGGGCGATGACGAGCCGCTTGCCCCTGAGCGACGCCAGGTCGGCGGTCGAGGCGCCGGGGCCCTTCAACTCGAAAGCGGAGAACGAGGCCACGCCGACGATGTCGCCGAACACGGTGGCCAGGGTGTTGGTGAACACGGACTTCCCGTTGGCGCCGGTGCCGTACAGGACGGCGAATGCCTGCTCCCTGGTCGACCCGGTCAGCGAGTAGCCGACGAGGCGCTGGAGGAAGGCCACCTTGTCGGCGTCGCCGTCCATGATCTCCAGGAGAAACTGCTTCCACCTGACGGCGTCGACCTCCGGGTCGTAGTTGTGCTCGACCTTGTGGGTCATGAGGTGCGCGGGGTCGTGGGCCAGGAGTTCCCCGGTCCTCAGGTCGACGGTCCCGTTGCCGACGACCAGGAGGTGGTCGTGGCGGTCGAACTCGTCGAAGTCGATGGCCGCCTTGGGCTCGGCGTGGTGGATGGCGTTGCCGAACCTGGGCGAGTTCTCCGACCGTCGAGCCCACGCCCCGAGGCGGATGCCGTGGTCGACCATGTCCTGGTCGCCGGTGGCCTCGCCGTGTTCCTCCATCGCCAGCGCTGTCTGGCGCATGAGGGCGCAGACGACGGCGACGGCGTTGCGGATCTGCTTGGAGGTGTCGCGGTGCCAGGAGCCCTCGTTGAACAGGAGCCAGCCCAACTCCGGGCACCACCGGCCCAGGTCGCCGATGAGGGCCATGAGGCGGTGGGCGTTGCCCTCGTCGGTCTGGGGCAGGAAGTCCGGGACCAGGGGGATGTCGTCGTCCCCGTCGTCGTCCGGTGGGGGACCGGGCGGCGCCATGTTGGCGTCGATGCGGGTGGCGGCCCGGAGGCCCCGTCGGAGGTTGTCGGCGAACCGGTCGGGGTCGTGGGCACGCCAGTCGGAGAGGTCGTTGCCCTCCTGGATGGTCAGCGTGTGGACCTGGTGGCCATGGCTGGCCAGCGCCTGGCCCATTGACAGGTTGAAGTCGATCCCGGACTCGTCGTTGTCCCCGCACAACACGATCCGGCGGCCGTGGAGGTTGGCCGACAGGACGGTCACGGTGTCGGTGTTGCGGGCCAGGGCGGCGCCCCGGATGCCCACCGCCGAGTAGCCAGCGCCGACGGCGGTGAGCCGGTCACCGGGCCCCTCGGTGATGAGGACGTTGCGTTCGTCGCCCTCCAGGTCGGTGACGCCCAGCGTCGACCAGGCGTGGCCCTCGGGGTTGCGGGGCCCGCACCACTTGGTGGGGTCGTCGACCAGGGCCCGACCCTGGAGCCCCTGGACGGTGCCCAGGAAGTCGTGGAACGGGACGACCAGGCGGGGGGCCCGCCGGTACGAGGCGGTGAGGAACTCGAACTCGCCTTCGCCCTCGTCGTAGCCCAATCCGATGAAGTAGCCCAGGTCCTCGTCGATGCCGAACCTCGACCAGGCGTACTCGGCGGCCGGACTGCCCCAGTAGCGGGCGTTGGCCTCCTCGCAGTAGCGGCCGATGGCCTCCAGGTGCTCGTGGGTCGGTTCGGCCTTGGCACCAGCCGTCGAGGTGGCCGCCCCGTCGCCGGGTGCCATGTCGAACAGGTCCGACATGTTCAGGCCGAGGGCGGCGACCACGCTCTGGATGCGGCACCCCGCCCGGCAGTAGAGGAGGAGGCGCCCCGAGGGTTCCAGGGTCAGTAGCAGGCTCGGTCGGCCATCGGCGTGAGCAGGGCACCGGGCCAGGTACGAGCCACCCTCGGGGCGCACGTCGTCGAGTTGTGAGAGAAGGTCAGCGAAGGTCATGACCTAGACATGTCTGCCAGGGCTGGAATGTTGCGTGAGGTCCTGGAGGATGCGGACGAACGTGGCCAGGTCGAGGGCGACGTAGGCGTCGGCGGCCGGTCGGCCCCGCCGCTTCATGACGGTCACGCCGTACTTCGAGCCCTTGTTGCGGGCCCGCTCGTTGGCGTCGTCGACGTTCTCCGACAGCGTCAGCCGGTTCCGGTCCCGGCACTCGAACGCCACCTCGGGGATGCCGCCCAGGTCACCGGTGTCGAACTCTCCGGCCGGGGCCATCCGGTACACCTCGGTGAACCCGGCGTCCCGGAGGAAGGCGGCGACCGCCACCTCCCACCGGGTGCCTCGGGCCTTGGAAGGGTTGGTCACGCCGGGACGGCGGCGCCGACCTCGATGACGGGTTTGGTGTAGGACACGTTGCGGCCGGTCTTGGTGGTGTATTCGACCAACTCCAGGCGGAGCAGGCCCTCGGCCTCGCCGCCCGCCGCTGACAGGGCCTCCTCGGCGGCGTTGACCGCTCCGGCCAACTGCCACGATGCCGAGTTGAACCGCCAGAGCCCGAGGTCGGGCAGGTCGAGCAGGCGGAACGTGACCCGCACCGAGGGCTGGCACGCGGAACCCGCTCGGGCAGCCTCCTTGTGTTCCTTCAAGTCCGACGGGCAGACACACGCCGAGCAGGCGTCGTCCTTCTGGGCCGCCCCGTCGCACGAACGGATCGGCGTGTTGCCCCGGCCCCAGAGGACGAACTCGGACTGGATGCTGGTGAGCACCACGGGCAGGGACCCGGCGGTCGACATGACCTCCAGGGTCTCCTCGGTGGTCGTGTCCCACTTGCCCGGGGTGCCGCCGTACTTGTCGGCGACGGCGGCGGCCACGTCGGGATCGCCGGTCGTGAACCGCCACTCCTGGAGGGCGACGGGTCGACCCTGGACCTGGGCCCCGGATCGGACCCGGCCGACGATGTCGGACTGGCCGAACTTCGGGGTGTCGTTGAACAGTTTGTGAAGTGCCACTAGTTGGCTCCGTTTTCTGTGTTGAGTGGGTCGATGGGCGTCTTGCCCAGGACCGTCTTGCTGATTTCGTGCTCCCACTTCGAGACCTCTAGGAGGGCCCGGAAGGTGTCGAACACGTCGTCACCCAGGCGGACCGGGATGAGTTGGTACCCATCCGGCCGCAAGGTCAGAACCGCCGCCCCGTCGATCTGGGGGAGCGGACGCCGTTCACCGGCGGCGTCGATCAGAAAGTCGGCGCGGGCGTAGGCGCACAACTGGAGGGCCACGTCGGGCCAGGCGCCGCTCTTGCCGGTCTTGATGTCGGTGATGACGGCCTCGCCGTCGATCATGGCGATGAAGTCCAGGGTCCCGGCGTAGCCATAGGTGTCGGACCAGGCGGTCGCCTCGATCTCCAGGAACCCCGGCTCGAAGTCGTGGATGAACCGGTGGAAGTGGTCGACGAATCCCTGGAGGTCGGGGTGGACACGGCCGGGGTCCTCGCCCCTGGCGATCTGTTCACAGAGGCCATGGACATCGGTGCCGGTCTTGGCGGCCTCGCCCGAGCTGCGGTCGGGCGCACGCTTCAAGTGGTCGATGGCCGCCGACGGGTTGCCCTTGGTGACGAAGTCGACGACCACGCCCAGGTCCTCAATGGCGCACTCGGCGACCAACTTGCCCCGCCAGAACTGGAGGGCCCGCTTGGGCAGACACCCCACGATGGACGTGACGCTGGGGGCCTTGTCGCCGCTGATCGGGTCGACGTAGAACCGGCCCCCGTTGCGCTTGATGGTCTTGACTTCTGGCGTTGTCATCTCGCTCCTCAGGAGTTGTCCGCTGACAGGGACATGTCCTGGGAGCCGGAAAAGTTGCGGCCGAAAACGAGAAAAGACCCCCGCCGGAGCGGGGGCCATAAGGTCGGAGCGTGGAACCACTCCTGACGCCAGATGAGGTAGCGGCGATCCTCCAGGTGCCTAAGAGGACCCTCTACGGGTGGCGGTACCAGCAGACCGGGCCGCCGGTCGTGAAGGTCGGGTCGCACAACCGGTACCGCCGGGAGGACCTAGAGGAGTGGATCGCCGCCCAGACTGAACATCCGCTGCGGTAGCGACGGCACCAAGAAGTAGATGCCGGCTTGTGAGACAATCCCTCTGTGGCAGAAGAAGTCGATCTCGTCCTGAAGCAGTACGGCAATAGCCCGGGACTTGACTGTCGGGCGTTGAACCTGGAATTTCAGGATCTCTATTCGATCAACCTCTCTGGAGCAATTCTCACGGAGGTGAACCTTAAGGGAGCGAAACTCGGGAGTGCGCGGCTTGTTGGAGCGCACCTAAGCGGAGCGATCCTTCAGGGCGCCAATTTGTGGGACGCTGATCTCACCGGCGCAGACCTGAGAGAGGCCAACCTGGCGAGCGTCAATCTGAACTCTGCTCGGCTACAGAACGCCAACCTCCGTGGAGCCCGTCTTACCTCGGCAGACCTACGGGGGGCGGACCTGAAAGGAGCCGATCTTTCTGGCGCTTACCTCAACGACGCCAACCTTGATGGGGCCTTCTTTGCCGACGCCAATCTGACAGAGGCGAATCTCGAAGGGGCGTTTTGGACTGCCGCTACTGGGTGGCCGCGGGGCTTTGTGCCGCCGCCATCTCGGGAGCCTGACGTTCCATGGTGGCAGCAGGTGCGGCGGCAGCCTCGGGAATCCCTGAAGGTCCTGTGGAAGAAAGTTGGCGACTAGCCCGGGGGTTGGGGAAGCAACACAAGGTTTGGGAACATGCTCAAGTCGTTGGGTAAATGGCTGATGTGCCTAGTGATGCTGCTCATGTTCGTTTCGTGTCTTTCGGCTGTATTGGGTGGCGGGTACAACGGACCGTCCTCTTATTGGTCGGACCTGGATCGTTATGAGCGGGGCGACTGAGAAGTTGTTCTGGTCCTCCATGCACCGGGTCGCCTCACGAGGTCCGGACCTTTCGGACGACCCGTTCGCCGGTCAGCACCGCTACGACCCCGAGGATCGTGGCGACCTGTTCACCGGAGAGCGGGAGGAAGGCCGCCACCAGGGCCACGAGGGCTTCAGCGGCGGCCATGAGGCGAGCGGGATGGATGTTCTTCAAGCGTGTCTCCTCTACTTGGGCACTCGTGACACCAGGCGGTCGAGCCGCCGGTGGAGTTCTTCGAGTGAGTCGTGGTTGGGGAGGTGGTAGTCGCAGACCAGGGCGGCGGACTCGGTCTCGGACCGGTGGTCGAGGACGCCCCGGTGGTGGCTGGCGTCGCGCTTGATGCGGACGAGGAACCCGCCACGGGCCCAGAGGGCGTCGGCCTCGTTCTGGAACCTCACGTCGGTGATGACGACCCGCTGGTCCTGGGGGAAGGTGTCGATCTTCTTGAACACCTGGTCGACCCAGACCTCGGGGCCGAACATGTCCCGGCCGACCTCGGTGCCGAACACCTGGAGGAGGCGCCGGACCTCGGGCGAGTTCCGCTTGGCGGTCTCCCAGCCCCAGGCCCTGACGACTTCCCGGACCCGGTAGAAGGTGTCGACCCAGGGGTCCAGGGTCAGCAACGCCTGGCGGATGGCGTCGGCGAACGCCACCTGGCGGAAGTCGTGATGGGCGACGAGGTGGTCGGCGGCGGCGTTCTTGCCGCTGCCTGGTGGTCCGGTGAATCCAATCAACAAGTTCATGTCAGAGACATGTCTGTCGAGCGTCGAATGTTGCTACCTGGTCAGAAGATCAACTTCTCCAGGGCGGTCACCCTGGCGGCGATGGCGCCGACCTGGTCGACCAGCGTGGGATGTCGTTGGGCGGGCTCCGGCGGACGCGGAGGCGGAGTCCTCGACGGGTCGGGCTCGAACGCTCCGGTGCGGATGAGGGCCCGGACGTGGATGCCGGGACAGGTGGTTGGTTTCAGGTCGGAATGGCCGACGATGGCGGTGGCCTGTGGTTGGAAGAACCGGACCACCGAGATCCGCTCCTGGACCGCCTGGATCATCTCGTCGGTGGGCTCGTCGCCGTCGCCCAGGAGGAGTCCCAGGGCGATGTAGGAGCGGTTGTTCCTGGTCGAGCCCTGGGCGCCGGAGCGGTGGAGGAGGCCCCGGCCCTCCAGGACCGTCCCGTCCTGGGCCACGAGTTCGTTGTACGCGATGTCCCACCAGCCCTTGGGCGGAGCCATGTGCCCCCGTTGGATGGACTGGACCAGGCGGACCGGGTCCTCGGTGCGGACCGGGAACCCCATGTAGTGGAGACAGACGCCCTTGAGGCGCTTGGACACGGGGACGGTCTTGACGGGCGGGGCGGCGCCCCAGTCGGAGCGTGAGAGGTAGGGCATCGGGCCCTCCGGGGTCAGCACCCCGGAAGGCCGGGGCGTCTAGGCGGTCTTGACGGAGCGGTCGACGTGCTTGCCGAGGATGCGCTCGGAGCGGTTGGCCAGGTCGATCACGTTGGACTCGGTGGCGAACTCGATGGTGGTGCGGTCGGCCACGTTGTCGACCACGGCGGGCGGACGCTTGCCCTTGGCTCGCTCGGCCCTGTTTGCCGCCCGGCGTTCAGCGATGCCGCCCTCGTCGATGGTCACCTCGTCGACCAGAACCCGGATGATCTCCCGGCGCTCATGGTCGGGGAGGGCGGCCCAGGCCGAGCCGGGCCCGACGATGTCGCCGGTGTCAGCCGACTGGGCCAGGTCGAACAGGGCCGCCAGGTCAGCCTGAGGCGACGGCGTGTCCCGCAACTCGTCGCGGAGGTCAGCGATCTCCCCAGCCAACTTGCGGTCGAGGCGCTCGAACACCTCGGTGTCCATCGTGCCCCGCTCGTAGTAGTTGGCCTGGAGTTCCCGGTGGCGACCTTCGAGGGCGTCGATCTTGTCGCGGAGTTCGCCGTGGCGGTTTACCTGGTCGGGCGTGAACCTGGCCAGCCAGCGTCGGCCGACTTCCTCGACGATGGTGGACTCGGGGTCCTGGGTGGCCAGGAAGTTGAGGGCCGCTCTGGCGACGAGGTCGTCTAGGTCGGGCGCTGAGATCTGGTGGAGAGGCTTACAGGTAGGACATCGGTAGGTCCGGTAGTGGTAGGTCTTGCCGGATGGCTTGGTCACCGACTTCCCGGTGGAGAACATTGACCCATCGCAGGTGGAGCAGCGGAGTAAGCCACCGAGAACCGAGGTGTGGCGCTTGATGGTGTCCTGGCTCCGGCGGTAGTTACTGGTCCGCCGCTGCCGAGACACGATGGCCTTGTCGACCCGTCGGAAGGCGGCCTCCGAGATGATCGGCTCGTGGACCACGAGGCGGTTGCCCTCGTTGTCGACGGCGTAGATGTCCTGGGCCTTGTAGTAGCGGTGGCCGACCATGTGCGGTGACCGGATCACCCTGCTGAGCGTCGTGGCCGTCCATGCTGCCCCGGTCGAGGTGCGGTGGCCGTCGGCGTTGATGGCCCCGCAGGTCTCCCGGAGGGTCGCTCCGGCGATGAGCATGTCGACGGCCCGGCGGAGAACCTCGGCGGCCTCGTGGTCAACCGACACGCCGTACTCGGCGTCGGTGTCCCGGAGTAGGCCGTACTGGAGGGAGCCGCCCTGGTACTCGCCACGGCGGCGCTGGCCCTCCTTGCCTCGCCGGACGGCATCGGTCACCTGTACGACGTAGGACCGGTCCTGTTCGGACTGAACAGCCAACACGGTCCTCATGCCCGACTGGCTCGTGTCGGTGCCGTCGCAGGTGATGACTCGACCACGGGTGGCGTCGACCACGTCGAGGAGTTCACCCATGGGCCCCATTCCCGCTCGGATCAGCCGGTTGGTTCTCCAGCCGAGGAGGACCTCGTAGGTCGAGCCCATCTCCGCCAGGGCTCGGTCGTACTGGGGCCGGTCGTGGTTCTTGATGTGGCTGGCTGAGGTGCCGACCTTTTCCTCGTACTCGGCCACGATCTGGAGCCCGTGCCGTTCGGCGAGGCGCTCCAGGTCATGGCGCTGGTCGGTGATGCTCCGGTTGTCCCCGGCTCGGTCGTCGAGTGACGACTTGCGAAGGTAGAGAGCGGCGGTGTTCCGAATGGTTCCCATGTCCCTGTCATGTCCCTGTGTCGGCGTTTGTTGCGCCGAAAGGGCTGGGAGCCTGGGTTGAGTTTTCTGTCGTACGCCCCCTGGGACTCGAACCCAGAACCTGCGGATTAAGAGTCCGATGCTCTACCAATTGAGCTAGAGGCGCTAGCAGCGCCCGATCCTATCGGTGCCCGTCAGGACGGACGACCGGCGGACCGGACCGCGTGGGGTGA
>JAERSW010000079.1 GCA_016845305.1 Acidimicrobiales bacterium | reverse complement strand
GCTGGTGCTGGTCGACGAGGACTACGACGACCCGGCGCACCCGGACCACGCCGAGTTCGCCGGCCACGAGGCCGAGCTGACGCCGGTCGACGTGGCGGCCATCGCGGCGGCCATGGACGGCCTGGGGCTGGAGGCCACCGGCAGCCACGAACCGGTGGCCGGCGTGCCGGCCAAGGTGGTGCGCGCCGTCAGGCGCTGACCCGTCCGCTCCGGGGCGATCCGGAGTTTCAGGTGACGGGGTCGATGGGGGTGATCGTGCCCAGCGCGGCCTCCACGTCGCCGGCGGCGGCTAGCGCCAGGTCGTCCCGCCACCGGTCGGCCACGCACTGCACGCCCTGCGGCAGCCCGTCGGCCACCCCCACCGGGACGGCCGCCGACGGAAGGCCGAGCAGGTTGGGCGGGGTGATGAAGCGGAGCAGTTCGGCCGTGTGATCCCCATCCTCGATGACCAGGTCGAATCCGTGCTCCGGCTGGGGTCGGGTCCAGGTCGGCATCACCACGACCGGGTGGTCCACGAAGAACAGTCCCCACTCGCGGCCCAGCCGAGCGATCTCCTGGTGGACGACCAGGGACGGCATGGCGGCCGTCGGGTAGCGATCGGCCATCTCGTCGAGTACTGATCCCAACTCGTCGCTGAAGATCGCTCGCGCCGACTCCATGAGGGTGCCGATGTCCGCGGCCAGGAGGTGGGCCCAGACCTCGGTGCAGTGGGCGAGGTCGGGGGGCGTGGCGTCGACGACCTCCCAACCGGCGGCCTCCAGGGCGCCCGCGGCTCGGTCCACGCCGTCGGCCACCGATGGGTGGATCTCGACGCCGGGCACCTCGCGGACGACCGCAACCTTCCGGGGAGCGGGGGGACCATCGAGGGGCACGGTCACCGACCGGGGGTCGCGGGGGTCGCGGCCGTGGAGGACCTCCATGGCCAGCCTGAGGTCGCCGACCGAACGGGCCATCGGGCCCTCGGTGTGCATGATCTGCGAGGCCAGGGCGGGGTTCTGATCGTGTTCGAAGGCGCTGAACGCGGGGAGCCGACCGTGGGTGGGCTTGAGCGAGGTAATGCCACAGCAGAAGGCCGGGTTGCGCACCGAGCCGCCGATGTCGTTGCCGAGGCCGAGGGGCGACATGCCCGCGGCGATGGCCGAACCCTCGCCGCCCGACGAGCCCCCGGCCGTGCGGTCAGGGTGCCACGGGTTGCGGGTGAGGCCGTGCAGCGGGTTGTCGGTGGTGATCCTCAGGCCCAGCTCGGGGAGGTTGGTGCGTCCGATGGGGATGGCGCCGGCGGCGCGGATCCGTTCCACCACCGGGGCGTCGGTGGGTGCGACGAGTTGGGCGAACACCGGCAGGCCCTGGGTGGTCGGCGTGCCGGCCAGGTCGAGGTTCTCCTTGACGGTGCACGGCACCCCGTGGAGCGGGCCGAGGGGGTCGCCGGCGGCGACGGCGGCATCGGCCGTGGCGGCCGCGGCCCGGGCCTCGTCGGCCAGCACCAGGGTCACGGCGTTGCAGTGGCCGTTCACCTCGTCGATGCGGGCCAGATGGGCCTCGACCACCTCGGTACTGCTCGTCTCACCCGAGGCGATGAGGGCGGCCAGTTCGCTGGCGGACTTCGTGCAGAGCTCGTGCATGGCGGACCTGTTCAGTTGGTGACGGGGTCGATGGGGGTGATCGGCGGGTGGGCCGCCTCGACGACCGCGGCGGCCGCCAGGGTGCGGTCCTCGCGGTGCCGGTCGGCCATGAACTGCACGCCGAGGGGCACGCCGTCGGCGTTGCGACCCGCCGGTACCTGCGTGGCGGGCAGGCCCAGCACGTTGGCCGGGGTGATCGGCGTGAACACGGCGTCGTAGAGGGCCCGCACGGCGACGGGGTCGTCGGACAGGTCGTCGCGGTGGGCGAACGGCGGCTGGTACCAGGTGGGCAGCACCAGCACCGGGTGCTCGTCGAGGAACAGCGCCCACTCGCGGCCGAGGCGCAGCCGTTCGGCGTGGACCTCCTGCGCGGGGACCTCGCCGGGCGGCCAGAAGTCGATCGACGAGCGCATCAGGTGGGCGCCCTCGTCGGACATCACGCCGTCGAGGGCGGCCAGCGTGGTCGGGTAGTCGACGGCGAGGAGGCGGCCCCACAGGTCGTAGCAGCGCTCCATCTCGGGGGGCGTGACGTCGACGACCTCCCAGCCGTCGGCGGCCAGTGCCTCGCCGGCCCGGTGGACGGCCTCGCGGGCGTCGGCGTGGATCGGCCCGCCGGGCAGGTCGGTGGGCACGGCGGCCCGACGGGCGAAGTCGGCGCCGTCGTAGGGGACGTCGACGGTGCGGGGGTCGCGGGGGTGGCGACCGATGGTGACGCGCAGCATGGCCTGGAGGTCGGCCACGGTGCGGGCCATCGGGCCGGCGACGGCCATGAGTTGGCGGCCCAGCAGCGGTTCGGCCGCCACCGGCGTCGTGCCGTGCAACGGGATGCGCCCCAGCGATGGCTTGGTGGCGGCGATCCCGCAGGCGTAGGCCGGGTTGCGGACCGACCCGCCGAGGTCGCTGCCCACGCCCATCGGCGCCATGCCCGAGGCGATGGCCGATCCCTCGCCGCCTGACGAGCCGCTGGCCGTGCGGTCGGGGTGCCACGGGTTGCGGGTCAGGCCGAACAGGTGGTTGTCGGTGGCCAGGCGCATGGCCATCTCGGGCTGGTTGGCCTTGCCGATCGGGATGCCGCCGGCGGCCCGGAGTCGGCCGATGGTGGGGTCGTCGACGTCGGCGACGTTGTCGGCGAAGGCGGCGATGCCGTAGGTGGTGGCGTGCCCGGCCAGGTCGATCCCGTCCTTGACGGTGAAGGGGACGCCGGCCAGCGGACCGAGGATCTCGCCGTCGGCCCGGGCCCGGTCGACCCCGTCGGCGGCGGCCCGCGCTCCGTCGGCGTCGACGACCACGAGGGCGTTCAGCCAGCCGTTCACCTCGTCGATGCGGTCGAGGTGGGCGTCGACCACCTCGCGGGCCGAGACGTCGCCGCCGGCCACCAGCGCCGCCAGCTCGGTGCCGCTTCGTCGCCAGAGTGCGTCACACATCGTGGCAACCTACCCACCGGTCCGATTTCGGGGCCGGTCGGACCGGAGAGGGGGAGCGACGTGCCGCAGGCATCGTCCAACGGGCTGGTGCTCGAGTACGAGGAGTTCGGGGATCCGGCCGATCCGCCCGTCCTGCTGGTCATGGGGCTCAACGCCCAGATGACCGTGTGGCCCGAGGGGTTCTGCCGCCGGTTGGCCGACCGGGGGCACCGGGTCGTCCGCTTCGACAACCGCGACGTCGGCCTCAGCACGTGGTTCGACCAGCACCCGCCCGGTGATCCGGTGGCGGCGTTCCTGGCCTTCCTCGAGGGCGTACCCGTCGAGGCGCCCTACGCCCTGTCGGACCTGGCCGATGACGCCGCCGGCCTGCTCGACGCCCTCGCCCTCGACTCGGCGCACGTGGTCGGCGCCTCGTTCGGCGGGATGATCGCCCAACGGATCGCCATGGGGCACCCCGACCGGGTGCGGAGCCTGACGTCGATCATGTCGATGCCCCGCATCGTCCCCCTGGACCTCGACGTGCTGCTCTCGTTGCAGGCCCCCGAGATCGACCCGTCGGACCACGAGGCCATCGCCGATGCCGAGGTGGCGTCGGCCCGCCTCTACGCCGGGACGGGGTTCGCCTTCGACGAGGCTGGGGCCCGCGAACGGTCCTTGGCCAACCAGCACCGGGCGTGGCACCCCGACGGTGGGGTGCGCCAGGCCATGGCCGCGCTGGCCGACGGGGACCGCCGGCCGGGCCTCGCGGAGCTGTCGGTGCCGACGCTGGTCGTCCACGGCACCGAGGACCCGCTCA
>JAERSW010000078.1 GCA_016845305.1 Acidimicrobiales bacterium | reverse complement strand
CGGTTCAACCACGACACCCCACCGGCCAACGCCACCGCATGGCCCGTCGACATCCGACCATCCGCCAATGCCTCCGCCGCCGCCGGCAGGGCCTCCAACGCATCCGACAGGCGCACCGCACGCCGCGCCTCGACACCGGACATCCCCGTGGCCGACACCAGCTCCGCCGAGCGCACCGCGGCCCGCTTCAACCGCGACCCCGGCACCGCCCCCAACACCCGAGAGCGGGCCGCCGCCACCGAGCCCTCCACCACCGACAACGCCCGCAGCCACTCCGCACACTCGTCCGCCGACAACGACCCGACACCCACGCCGTCGAGCAGACCCGAGACCGACGAGGCCACCCGGTCCGGACACGACGTCCCGACCGAGACGGATCCCTCAGCGCTCTGCGTCCTCACCTCGTCCATGAAGGGATTCAACAGGAGGCGTGTGACAGCCCTCCCCGGCGCATCGGGCCGCCAGAGCAAGGCGGCCGGACGACCATCGATCAGACGGGGGCCTGGACCCGCAGCGGCTCGGCCGGCCGGTCCGGCAGCAGGGCGTCCAGCTCGGCCACGAGCTCGTCGCGCACTGACCGCCGGACAGGGTCGTCCCACAGGTTCCCGCGCTGCAGTGGGTCGTCGCCGAGGTCCCACAGCTCGCCCTCGGACCCGTCGTGGCTGGTGCCCGGCTCATACCGGGTGCACACCATCCCGTCGAGGGTGACGGTCTGCAGGTGGACCTCGGCGCCGGACGGATGGACGCTGTCCCACTCGGTCAGTACCGCCGGCCGCCCTCTGGCCGACCAGTCGGCCGACGATGCGGGCAGGGGCGCCCCGTCCATCCACCCGGGCACCTCGAGTCCGGCGATCCCGCAGAAGGTGGGCGCCAGGTCCACCAGCCCCACCGGTCCGTCGACCACCGCCGGGGCCACGCCCGCTGACGGCGCGGGCCGCCACACCAGCGGCAGGCGCATCAGCGAGTCGACGTGGTACGGCCCCTTGAACAGCAGGCCGTGGTCGCCCTGGAACTCGCCGTGGTCGGTGGTGAACACCACGTGCAGATCGTCGTCCCATCCCTTCGCCGCGATCGCCGCCAGGACCCGCCCGAGCGCCTCGTCGATCAGCTCGTTCTCGACATGGGTGCGGGCGTCGACCTCGCGCACCTGGTCGGCGGTCAGGGTGGCCGGCACCCACTTCGCCGGCGCCTCGTAGTTGGACACCAGGTCGCCGTCGTACCAACGCCGCCAGTGGGGCGCCTTGGCGTCGAGCAGGCGTTCCCGCTCGGCACGGTCGGTCGGGTAGCCCTCGGGGAGGTCGAGGTCGCGCCACGGCACCCGCCCGACCTCCGACGCCGGCGGGTCCCATGGGTGGTGCGGGTCGGGGAAGCTCATCCAGCAGAACCAGTCGTCGGCGTCGTCCAGGCCGTCGAGCCACGCCGTCGTCCGGTCGGCCACCCAGTCGGTGTGGTACTGGTCCCGTGGGACCGGGTTGTCGTGGACCTGTGGCGCGCCGGTGTCGCCGCCACCCGCGGCGTTGACGTCCAGGGACAGGTCGAGGGCGCGGTAGAAGCTCGGCACCTGCTCGGGGTGCTCGGCGAGCAGCCAGCCGGCGTAGTGGACGAGGCCGACCGAGCCGTGCCCGGCGAACTCCATGCGGTCGAAGCCCCGGTGGGGACGCCCGTCGTCGTCGGTCGCACCGGTCCGGCCCATGCGGTTCTCCGGGAAGCGCAGGAACGGGTCGAGGAACGGCTCGAAGTGGGCCTTGCCGAACAGGCCGGTGCGCCAGCCGGCGTCGTGGAGCAGGCCGGCCACGGTGGGCGCGTCGGCGGGCAGCGGCACGCCGTTCATCCAGACCCCGTGGTTGCGGACGTGCTGGCCGGTCAGCATCGTGGCCCGCGACGGCATGCAGACGACGTTCTGGGGGTGCGCCCGCTCGTAGCGGATGCCCTCCGCCGCGAGTCGGTCGATGACCGGGGTGCGGGCGATCCGGCCGCCGTTGCAGCCGAGGGCGTCGTAGCGCTGCTGGTCGGTGGTGACGAAGAGGATGCGGGTGGCCATCAGAAACGGGGCTCCCCTTCTTGGGCGCCCGGGCGCCCGTTCACGACGAGGTCGCCCAGCCCGACGAGGGCGTCGCCGATGGCCGCGTCGAGGACGGCGACGAGGGCCTTCGGCTCGAGTTCCTGCTCGTAGGTGACGAGGCTGGCGCCGTCCGGAGGATCCTCGCCGGCCGGGGCCACGGTGATGCGACCGAGGTGGTGGTCGAGGTGGAACGGCCCCGTGATCCGGTACTCGAGGACCCGGCGGTCGTGGTCGACGATGAGGAGCTCCTCGAGCAGGAAGCCGCCGGCGGCGGTGACGATGGTCCGGGTGGTCCCCTCGACCTCGGACGACACCATCCCGGGGAACCACTCGGCCTGGCGTTCGGGGGCCCCGACGACCGCCCACACGGCATCGGGTGACGCCTCGATGACCAGCTCCCGGTGGACGTCCATGGGCGTCGAGCGTAGGGACCGCTTCCGACCCGCTCGGCACCGGCCCGTATGCTCCGGGCCCATGGCCGATGCCCCGCACGACGACCAGCCCGACGAGCGGCCCGACGGGTTCGTCTCCGAGACGTTCGACCCCGACCGGTGGGAGGCGGTGCCGGGCTTCGACCTGACCGACCTGACGTACCACCGGGCCGTCGACCAGGGCACCGTGCGGGTGGCGTTCGACCGGCCGGAGATCCGCAACGCCTTCCGGCCCCACACCGTCGACGAGCTGTACCGGGTCCTCGACCACGCCCGCATGACGTCGGACGTGGGCACGGTGCTTCTCACGGGCAACGGCCCGTCGCCCCGGGACGGCGGCTGGTCGTTCTGCTCGGGTGGCGACCAGCGCATCCGGGGCCGGGACGGCTATCGGTACGCCGAGGGCGAGACGGCCGAGACGATCGACCCGGCCCGGTCCGGGCGCCTCCACATCCTCGAGGTGCAGCGGCTCATCCGGTTCATGCCCAAGGTGGTCATCGCCGTGGTGCCGGGCTGGGCGGCCGGCGGCGGGCACAGCCTCCACGTGGTCGCCGACCTGACCCTGGCCAGCCGCCAGCACGCCCGCTTCAAGCAGACCGACGCGGACGTGGCCAGCTTCGACGGGGGCTTCGGCTCGGCGTACCTGGCCCGCCAGGTCGGCCAGAAGTTCGCCCGGGAGATCTTCTTCCTGGGGCGGGAGTACGACGCCGAGACGATGCACGCCATGGGCGCCGTCAACGAGGTGGTCGACCACGAGCGCCTCGAGGAGGTGGCGCTCGAGTGGGCGGCGGCCATCAACGCCAAGAGCCCGACGGCGCAGCGGATGCTGAAGTTCGCCTTCAACCTGATCGACGACGGGCTGGTCGGCCAGCAGGTGTTCGCCGGCGAGGCGACCCGCCTGGCCTACGGCACCGACGAGGCCCAGGAGGGGCGGGACGCCTTCCTCGAGAAGCGTCCCCAGGACTTCTCCGAGTTCCCTTACCACTTCTGACCGGACGGGACGGCCGAGGGACCGGGACGACCATGCCGACCCTGCTGGTGGTGTTCCACTCGGCGTCCGGGGGCACGACCCGGCTGGTGGAGTCGGCCGTCGACGGCGCCCGGTCCCCGGAGATCGTCGAGGCCACCGGCACGGCGGTCGACGTGCGGGTGCTGGGTGCGTTCGACGCCGGCGTGGACGACGTGATGGTCGCCGACGGCTACCTGCTGGCCACCCCGGAGAACTTCGGGTACATGTCCGGGGCGCTCAAGGACTTCTTCGACCGCACCTACCACCCGTGCCTGGAGCACACCCGGGGTCGGCCCTACGGGCTGCTGGTGAAGGCGGGCGGTGGCGGGACCGCGGCGGTCGACGCCGTGGTGCCGTTGGCCACCGGTCTGGACTGGCGTCCGGTCGTCGAGCCGTTCGTCGCTGCGGGTGATCTGACCGACGCCCACCTGGCCGCGGCCCACGAACTGGGCGCCACGCTGGCCGGAGGGATGGCCGCCGGACTCTGGTGAGGGAGATCGGGCCTCAGCGGGAGGGGCGGTCTCCCATGATGCTGGCCCGCTCCATGACCCGGACGTCCGGGTAGTAGTCGCTGGCCGCGTAGTGCTGGACGGCCCGGTTGTCCCAGAAGGCGATCGAGCCGGGCTCCCAGGTGAACCGGCACTGGTACTCGGGGAAGTCGGCCTGGCGGCACAGCCGGTCCAGCAGGTCCAGGCTCTCGTCCCGGGTCCGGCCGGCGAGGCGCTCCACGAAGATCCGGTTCACGTACAGGTAGCGGCGCCCGGTCCGGTCGTGGGTGGGGGCGACGGGGTGCTCGATCTCCGGGTACCGCTCACGGATCTCGTCCTCGCGCCCGGCCGGGACCTTGCGGCCGAACGCCCGCAGGAAGGTGTGGACGGCGTCCATCCCGTCGACCTCGGCCCGCAGGTCGTCGTCGAGCCCGTCGTAGGCGGCGTGCATGTCGGCGAAGAGCGTGTCGCCGCCGACCTCGGGCACCTGCACGGCCCGCAGGATGGTGGACCGCGACGGGCACTCGCGCCACGTGACGTCGTGGTGCCAGGAGTTCTCGTAGCCGGCGGCGTCGTCGCCCTTGCGGAACCGCACCAGCTCGGGCTGCTCCTCGGTCGACGGGATGAAGGGGTGGACCTCGAGGTCGCCGAAGCGCCGGGCGAAGGCGAGGTGCTGCTCCTGGGTGAGGTGCTGGTCGCGGAAGAAGACGACCTTGTAGGCGTCGAGGGCGGCCTGGACCTCGGCGATGGCCTCGTCGGGCTGGTCGAGGGTCAGGTCGATGCCGGTGAGGACGGCGCCGACGGTTCCGCCGACCATCCGGGCGTCGAAGTGCTCCCAGGTCCGGGCCAGGAGGGCGGCGCGCTCGTCGGCGATGTGGGTCATGGGGCCCATGCCGGACTGGCCGTCGGGGGTGACCCGTCGTCCGATCCGGAGCGCGGCGCCCGGATCCTCGTCGGTGAGGACCTCGTCCTTGTCGGCGAGCTTGTCGGCGAGGTCGGCGGCGCTCATGAGGCGGACGCTACGCCAGCGTGCGTCCGGTCACCCGATCAGAGACGGCGACGCATCGGGCCACGGCGGACATGATCCGGTCGGTGGCGTCGCGGGACCGGTCGTCGGGGACCACGCCCACCACTTCGCTGCGCAGCACCAGATGGTGCCGCCGCCAGGGCCGGACGTACGGCAGGGACCGGCCCCTCGGCCACAGCCGCTCGGTGCCGCTGGCCCCGTTGGCCACCACCGGCAGGCCGGTGTCCATGGCCAGGCGTCCGATGCCCGGGTGGGCCCGCCCGACGCCCGTCTCGGCCCACTCCTCCTCGGGGGCGACCCGACCCTCCGGCATGATGGCGATGGACCAGCCCTTGGCCAGCTCCTCGGCGGCCAGGTCGAGGGCCTCGGTGCCGTGGACGGGGATGCAGCGCAGCGCCCGCAGGAGCGGACCGATCCCCGGCTTCTCGAAGTAGGCACCGGCCACCAGCGGACGGATGGGCCAGCCCCAGGCGTCGAAGGTGGCCGTCGACAGGAGGAGGTCGGCCAGGCTGCGGTGGTTGGCGGCGTGGATGACCGGGCCCGGTCCCGCATCGGGGCGGGGCCCGATGTCGAAGGTGGCCATGACGCCCATGGCGACCGCCACCCGGTGCTGGATCCGCCGGAGGGCGGCGGCCTCGTCGGCGGGCGGTCCGTCGGGCCAGTCGACGTCCGACCGGTCGTGCGCTGCCGATTCCACGGCGAGGAGCGTAGGGCGGCCGGTCAGCCGGTCGGTGGCTGCCAGTCGGGCACCGGTCCCGGCCGGTGGCAGCCGAGGTTGCTGTCGTGGCGCCCGGACCCGGCATCCACCGCCCAGACGCACAGCGGGGCGGTGACAGGGGCGTCGAGGACGACGGAGAACCCGTGGTCGGATCCGGTGGTGGCCACGTCGACCACCCGGTCCCCGTCCGGGGCGGCCCGTACCACCAGGCCGCCGTCGGGCAGGTCGGCGTCGTAGGCCCAGCCGACGACGGCCACGCCGTCCGGGACCTCGACCACCGCCTCGACCCGGCCGACGGGGACGTCGCCGACCGAGCGGGTCGCCATCCGGGCCTCCCGTTCCCCAGCCGGACGGCAGTCGGGCACCACGTCGAAGCGCCAACCGTCGGCCAGGAACCGGGGCACCACCTCGTCGACGATGTGGAGGCTCAGCCACTTGCGGTCGTGGAGCAGGACGATGGACCCGTCGTGGCGCTCCTCGGCCAGGTACTCGACGACGACCGGCACCCACGGGTTGCGCCACTCCTGGGGGTCGGCCGTCCAGGCCACGTGGACCATGCCCAACGAACCGGCCACCTCGTCGACGGTGGCGTTCCGATCGCCGTAGGGCGCCCGGTAGCAGCTGGGCCGGAAGCCGGCCACGGTGGCGAGCAGTTCGGAGGCCTCGTCGAGGTCGGCGGCCACCCGCCACGGATGCTCCTTGGTGAGCTGGCGATGGTGGGTGGAGTGGTTGCCGAGGGCGTGGCCGCGGTTCAAGAGGTCCTGGACCTCGTCGCTCCCCCAGCGCCGCTCCAGGTTGCGCCCCAACGGGAAGAACGTGGCCCGCACCCCGTGGCGGTCGAGCAGGTCGAGCAGGACCGGCGTGAACAGCTGGTCGGGTCCGTCGTCGAAGGTCAGGCGGACGACGCCCGGGCGTTCGCCCTCAGGGGCTCTGCCGTCGTCCTGAGCGTTGGCCGCCGGGGTGGCCCAGAGGGCGGCGACCAGCCCTAGGACGACGACGAGCGCGACGACGAGCCCGGCCGGACGTCGGGGCCGCCGCTCAGGTCGTGCCGAAGATGCGGTCACCGGCGTCGCCCAGGCCGGGAACGATGTAGCCGACCTCGTTCAGGCACTCGTCCACCGCTCCGGTCCAGATGGCCACGTCGGGGTGCGCGGCGTGGAGGGCCTCGATGCCCTCGGGCGCGGCCAGCAGGCACAGGAAGCGGATGGCGGCCGGGCGGTCCCGCTTGACGACGTCGAGAGCGGCGGCGGCCGAGTTCCCGGTGGCCAGCATGGGGTCGACCACGATCACGGTGCGGCCCTCGACCGGCGGGAGCTTGCAGTAGTACTCGACCGCCTCGAGGGTGTCGTGGTCCCGGTACAGGCCGACGTGGCCGACGCGGGCCGAGGGGATGACCCGCAGCACCCCGTCAAGCAGGCCGTTGCCGGCCCGCAGGATCGACACCACGACAGGCTCCTCGACCAGCTCGGGCTGGTCGGACTCGACCAGCGGCGTGGTGATGCGGACGTCGGCCAGCGGCAGCTCGCGGGTCACCTCGTAGGTGAGGAGGAGCGCCGTCTCGGAGAGGAGCTGGCGGAAGCGCTCGCTGGGCGTCTCGACCCGCCGCATCTGGGTGAGCTTGTGGGCCACCAGGGGATGGTCGACGACGTGCAGCTCGGGCATCGGCCCACCCTAGGGCCGGGGTCCTCAGGCCGCGGCGAGTAGCCAGTCGCGGAGCACCTCGGTGGCCGAGGCCAACGCCCGACCGGGCGGGGCGTTCAGCCAGAGCGGCTCGGCGGTGGTGACCGACTCGGCCACCGGTCGCACCAGGCGGCCCTGCTGGACCAGGTCGCCCACCAGGTGGTGCCAGCCGAGGCCGACCCCCTGGCCCTCCATGGCGGCGTGGAGGAGCACGGTGTAGTCGTTGGTGATCCCCTCGCCGGCGCCGTCGGGGGCCCCGGCGCCGAGGGCCCGGAACCACTCGGACCACCGCATGCGGGACCGATGGCGTTCCTGGAGGGTCAGCAGTTCGGTGCCCATGAGGACGTCGAGCGTCCACGGCACGGCGCCGACGGAGGCCGCGTAGCCCGGACTGCACACCGGGTAGACGGTCTCCTCCATGAGGGCCCAGCGCTGGCAGCCGGGCCAGCGGGCCCGCCCGACGGGGATGAAGAGGTCGACGGATCCGGTGTCGAAGTTGCGGTCGGAGTCGGTGGTGACGCAGCGGACGTCGATCTCGGGGTGGTCCTGCTTGAACCGGGCCAGGCGCGGGATGAGCCAGTTGCTGGCCGTGGCGGTGGACACCGAGATGGTCACGACTTCGGTGGCGTGGTCGTGGAGGTGCTGGACGTCGCGGACGGCCTGGTGGACCCGCGACAGCCCGGCGCCGACGCCGTCGGCGAGGATGCGCCCCTCGTCGGTGAGGCGGATGCCCCGGTGGTCCCGCTCGAACAGGGAGCAGCCGAACCACCGCTCCAACTGCCGGATGGCGTGGCTGACGGCGGACTGGCCGATCTCGAGCTCCTCGGCGGCGGCCGAGAAGCTGTCGTGGCGCGACACGATGGCGAAGGTGGTGAGGCCCTGGATGGACGGTAGGTCGCCCGATCCGGGGCCCGCGCCGGCCGCCCCGGCTCCAGCCGCGCCCACCGCGCTCGCGATCTCATTCATACCTCCATGAGGTTACTGCTCCTTTACACGGAGTGAACACGGTCCTACCGTTTCCACGCTGCTCCACGTGCGCCCACCTCCGGGCCGTGGAAGCCTTCCCGCCATGAGCACCTCCCCCTCCCCCTCCCGTCCGGTCGCCGACGCGCTGCACGCCGTCCCGGAATCACGCTGGAGCTCCGAGGACGCCTGGATCGGGACCCGCCGGCCCGTCCACGAGGCCCACGCGCTGCCCGCCGACTGCTACGCCGACGAGGCCTTCTTCGCCGAGGAGCAGGAGCGGGTCTTCGCCACCTCGTGGGTGTGCGTCGGCCTCCACGACGAGCTCGACGCCCCCGGCAGCGCCATCGTCCGCAGCGTCGGTGGCCGCTCGGTCATCATCACCCGCAACGCCGCCGGGGAGCTCCGGGCCTTCCTGAACTCGTGCCGGCACCGGGGCACCCAGCTGCTCGACGACGACTGCACCCTCGGCACGTCGATCCGCTGCCCGTACCACCGGTGGGGCTACGACCGCGACGGCGCCCTGGTGGCCACCCCGCAGTTCGCCGACGCCGGCGTCGACGGCTTCGACCCCGCCGACTACGGCCTCGTGCCGGTCCGGGTCGCCACCTGGCAGTGCCTCCTGGCCGTCTGCCTGTCCGACGAGACGCCGCCCGTCGACGAGTGGTTCGGCGACCTCGGCGCCCGCCTGGCCGGCTACCGGCTCGACGGCTGGCGCACCCACCTCAGCCAGACCGTCGACATCGAGGCCAACTGGAAGCTGGTCAGCGAGAACTTCCAGGAGTACTACCACCTGCGCTGGGTCCACCCCGAGCTGTCCAAGGTGTCCCGGGTCCAGGACCACTACCGGTACCAGGGCGACGGCATGTACTGCGGCCAGACGACCACGCCGGTCTCCAGCGACGAGCGGGGTGACTGGACGGCCATGCCGCCCGCCGAGGGCCTCGACCAGTCGAACCTGGCCAGCGGCCGCTTCATCGCCCTGTTCCCCAACGTCCTGCTCAGCGTGCTGCCCAACCACGTCTTCGTCATGCGGCTCGAGCCGCTGGCCCCCGGCGCGACCCGCGAGACCTGCACGTGGCTGCTCCCCCCGTCGAACCCGCACGTCTCCGACGACGACTTCGCCACCACCCGCGACTTCTGGCTGGACGTCAACGCCGAGGACGTCGACATCGTCCAGCGCGGCCAGAAGGGCCTCACGACCGGCGGCTACACGCCGGGCCGCCTCTCGCCCCGCTTCGAGGAGCCGCTCCACCGGTTCCACAACATGCTCGCCGACCGGTTCACCGGGGTCCAGCGGATCCCCACCGGCGACGAATCCGACGACCAGCCGCTCTACGGCACCGGGGTCAACCCGCTGCCGTGGCGTGGCGTCGACGACTGAGGAAGGAAGAACAGCCCATGGGGAAGCGACCCCCGAAGTACTCCGCAGGCGCGCTGATCAAGCACGGCCTGACCCGGGGTGACTGGCCACGGATGTGGCGCCGACCGGAGATGCGTTCGTCGTACGACGTCGTCATCATCGGTGGCGGCCTCCACGGCCTGGCCACCGCGTACTACCTGGCCGAGAACCACGGCATCACCAACGTCGCCGTGGTCGACAAGGGCTACATCGGTGGTGGCGGCTCGGGCCGCAACACGGCCATCGTGCGGTCCAACTACCTCACGCCGGAGGGCGTGGCGTTCTACGACCGGGGCCTCGACCTGTACAACTCGATGGCCACCGACCTGAATCTGAACGTCATGTTCTCGAAGCGGGGCCACCTCACCCTGGCCCACACCGACTCGGCGCTGCGCACCATGCACTGGCGGGCCGAGGTCAACAAGCTCCAGGGCATCAACTCGTCGGTCATCGGCCCCGAGGAGGTGAAGGAGGCCGCTCCGAGCCTCGACATCTCCCCGGACACCCGGTACCCGATCCTCGGTGCGCTGCACCACCCGCCAGGCGGCATCGTGCGCCACGACGCCGTGGTGTGGGGCTACGCCCGTGGAGCCGACGTGCACGACGTCCACATCCTCCAGGAGACCGAGGTCCTCGACATCATGGTCGAGGGCGGCTCGGGCCCGGGCGGCAAGGGCGCCGGCGGCAAGGTCACCGGCGTCAAGACCAGCCGGGGCGACATCAGCGCTCCCATCGTCGTGAACTGCACGGCGGGCTGGGCGTCGCTCATCTCCAACATGGCCGGCGTGCCGCTGCCCATCACCACCCACCCGCTGCAGGCCGCCGTCACCGAGCCGTGCAAGGTGTTCCTGCCGACCGTGGTGGTGTCGGGCTCGCTGCACGTCTACGTCAGCCAGACCGACCGCGGCGAGCTCGTGTTCGGTGCGTCGGTCGACCCGGTGGGCACCTACCGGGTTAACGGCACCCTCGAGTTCACCGAGGAGCTGGCCGGACACGTGCTGGAGCTCATGCCGGGCATCTCCAAGATGCGCCTGCTGCGCCAGTGGTCGGGCCTGTGCGACATGACCCCGGACTACTCCCCCGTGATGGGCAACACGCCCGTCGAGGGCTACCTGGTCGACGTCGGCTGGGGCACCTACGGATTC
Source organism: Acidimicrobiales bacterium (assembly GCA_016845305.1). Lineage (GTDB taxonomy): Bacteria > Actinomycetota > Acidimicrobiia > Acidimicrobiales > MedAcidi-G1 > UBA9410. Next base: position 7,695 of record JAERSW010000078.1, on the reverse strand, counting down.
AAGGCCGGCCCGGTGGCCGGTGAAACCATGGCTGAGACGATCGCCACCGGCCGCAACGCGGACCTGATCGCAGCCTTCGGCATCGAGCGCTTCACCGAGGGAGACCTCGTCGGTGAAAAGGGCGCTGCGGCGGTGGGTCACTGATGATCATCGTTCCCTGTCCCAACTGCGGTCCCCGGAACTCCGGCGACCTTCGCCCGGCGGGCGAGGTCGTCCCCCGGCCCGACCCGTCCACCTGCTCGCTGAGCGAGTGGCGTGAGTACCTCTACATGCGGCACAACCCGGCCGACTGGGTCACCGAGACCTGGTACTGCCGGGGCGGCTGCCGCCGTTACTTCACCATCGAGCGCAACACCGCCACGAACGAGATCCGTGGCCAGGAGGCGTCATGAGCAACCGACTTCCCGCACAGCCGGGCGAGGTGATCGACCGGTCCACGAGCCTGTCGTTCACCTGGAACGGCAAGGCCATGACCGGCTTCGAGGGCGACACCATCGCCTCGGCACTCGCCGCCAACGGCGTCGACGTGTTCGGCCGGTCCATGAAGTACCACCGCAAGCGCGGCATCATGACCGCCGACCACTGGGATCCGAACCTGTTCCTGCAGGTCGGTGACGAGCCGAACGTCCGGGCCGGGAGCCGCAAGCTCCAGGCCGGGATGGTGGTCTCGACCCAGAACGTGTGGCCCAGCCTGAAGTTCGACCTGGCGGCGGCCAACCAGCTGGTGGGCCGCTTCCTGTCGTCGGGCTTCTACTACAAGACCTTCATGCGCCCGCAGTTCCTGTGGCCGCTGTACCAGAAGATCCTGCGCAAGTTCGCGCCCGGTGGCGAGATCCACTGGAAGACGAGCACGCACGGCGCCTACGACAAGCGGTACGTCCATCCGGACGTGCTCGTCGCCGGCGGCGGGCCCGCCGGCATGGGAGCGGCGCTGGCCGCGGCCGACGCCGGTGCCCGGGTGCTGCTGGTCGAGCACTACACGGAGCTGGGTGGCCACCTCCGCTGGGGCGATGACGCCCAGCGGGCCGCGGCCGCCGAGCTGGCCGCGGCGTGCGAGGCGCACCCCAACGTGGAGGTACTCCTCGACTCGACGGTCACCGGCCGCTACGACCACAACTGGATCGCCGTGAACCAGCGGAGCCACGCCATCGCCCCCGAGCGCCTCGTGAAGGCCCGGGCCGGCGTGCTGGTGGCGGCCCCCGGCCTCATCGAGCGGCCCTACGTGTTCGCCGGCAACGACACCCCCGGCGTGCTGCTGGCCGGTGCCGCCCGTCGCCTCATCAACCTCTTCGGCGTGAAGCCCGGCAACAGGGCCGTGGTCATGACCGCCAACGAGGAGGGCGACGCCGCGGTGGCCGACCTGGAGCGGGCCGGCGTCGAGGTCGTCGCCGTGCTGGACGCCCGTCAGGGCGAGGGCATCGTGTCCGTAGAGGGCAAGGGTCGGGTCTCGAAGGTGGCCACCACCGACGGTCGGAGCATCAGCGCCGACACCGTCGTGACGGCCACCGGCTGGACGGCCCCGACGTCGCTGCTGAACATGGCCGGCGACCGCCCCGTCTACGACGCCACCGCGGCCCGGTACTTCTCGTCGGGGAACCTGCCGACGAACGTGCTGGTCACCGGTGGCATCGAGGGCGACGGCACCACCGGCGAGCTGGAGGCCCACGGTCGGGCCACCGGTGCGCTGGCCGCCAACCGTGCGCTGCGTCGCCGCCACGACCGGGTCAGCCAGACGGCGCGGGCCAACGCCCCGACGTGGGAGAAGCCGGCCGAGAAGGCCGACGACCGGGCGCCGCTGGCCCGGGCCGCCCACCCGGAGTGCTACCGCAGCTCCACCCACGGCATGGTCGACTTCTCCGAGGACGTGTCCTCGAAGGACCTCGTCCAGGCCTCCAAGGAGGGCTTCGACTCCATCGAGCTCATGAAGCGGTACACCACCGTGACCATGGGCCCGGCCCAGGGCAAGTTGGAGACGGTCAACGCGGCCGCCGTGCTGGCCGACGCCAACAACGTGGCCATGGCCGACATCGGCACCACCGTGTGGCGGCCGCCGTACGCCCCGATCTCGTTGGGCGCCCTCGCGGGGCGCATCCTCGAGCCGGTGCGTCGCTCGGCCCTGCAGGACTGGCACGAGGCGCACGGTGCCTCGCCGCTCCTGGCCGGCCAGTGGGTCCGTCCGGACCACTACGGCGACGCCATGGCCGAGGCCACCAACGTGCGGACCAACGTCGGCCTGATCGACGTGACGCCGCTCGGCAAGCTGGACCTCCGCGGTGCCGACGTGCCCAAGCTCCTGGAGCTGGTGTACGTCAACAAGTGGCAGAAGCTCGACATCGGTCGGGTGCGCTACGGCACGATGGTGGCCGAGGACGGCGTCGTCTCCGACGACGGCGTGACCGGCCGCCTCGACGAGGACCACTGGCTGATGACGACCACGTCGTCGGGTGCCGGGGCCATCTGGGAGATGCTCGAGGACTGGCTGCAGACCGCCCACCCCGAGTGGGACGTGCACGTCACCGCCGTCACCGGTGGGCTGACCAGCATCAACGTGGCCGGCCCGAACAGCCGGACGCTGCTGGAGCGCCTCACCGAGGGCGTCGACCTGAGCGCCGATGCCTTCCCGTACTTCAGCGTGCGGACGGGCACCGTCGCCGGCGTGGCGAACTGCATCATCTGGCGGATCGGGTTCACCGGCGAGCTGTCGTACGAGGTCCACGTCCCGTCGGGCCACGCCCTGCACGTGTGGGAGACCCTGCTGGAGACCGGGGCCGACCTGGGCTGCGCGCCGTTCGGCGTCGAGGCCCAGCGGATCCTGCGGCTCGAGAAGGGCCACTACATCGTGGGCCAGGACACCGACGGCCTGTCGAAGGCCCCGACGGCGGGCCTCGGCGGCCTCGTGAAGCTGGACAAGCCCGACACCCTGGGCCTGCCCGAGCTGAAGCACGCCTACGACCGGGACGACCTGCCGATCCTGGTCGGCATCCAGACGGTGGACGGCACGATCGTCCCCGAGGAGGCCGCCCAGATCGTCGACGGGAACACCAACCGGATCCTGGGTCGGATCACGTCCAGCCGGATGTCCCCGACCCTTGGACGGTCGATCTGCCTCGGGCAGGTCGATCCGTCGCTGTCGGCACCCGGGACCGAGATCACGGTCCTGATGGCCGACGGGAAGCGCATCAAGGCGACGGTGCAGGAGCACCACGCCCACGTCGACCACGAAGGAGCCCGCCAGCGTGTCTGAGACCACGATGCAGAGCCCGGTGGACGTCGGTCCGCTCAGCGCCTCCGACGGGAGCGTGACGCTGGCCGACGCCTATGCCACCACCAAGGTCCAGGTCCGGGCCGGCGCCGACACGGACGCCGCGGCCGCCCTGGGCGTGTCCTACGGGAGCAGCACCCGGAGCGCCGACGGCGACCTGGTGTGCGGCACCCGCCCCGACGAGTGGACCATCTACGGCGACCCCGGCCGGTCCGACGCCATCGCGGCGACGGTCCCGACCGAGGGCTTCGTGACGGTCATCGACCTCACCCACGGCCGGGCCATGCTGCGGATCTCGGGCTCGAACGCCACGGCGGCGCTCAGCAAGATCTGCAACCTGGACCTGTCCGACGAGCTGACCCCCAACGGCGCCGTCTTCTCGGGCAGCCTCGGCAGCGTCAGCTGTGACTGGGTGCGCGACGACCAGGGCGGCGAGACGTCGTTCCTGGTCAGCTGCGAGCGGTCGTTCGGGCGGTTCCTGTTCATCGCCGTGGCCGATGCCTGCACCGAGTTCGGGCTGTCGGTCCCCCACGGCTGGGAGCTGCACGCGCACTAGCGGCCTCCTGACAATCGAAGACGGTTCCGGTCGCCCGTCGGCCGGGGCCAGGCGATGGGTCCATCGTCCGGGTGCCCTAGGGTCCGCGGGCGATGGACCTCGCCGCGTTGACCGCCACCGAGCAGAAGGCCCTGCTGGAGGCCGGCAAGGCCTCGTGCCGGGAGCTGCTGGCCGACTGCCGGACCCGGGCCGAGATGACCGAGCCGGTCGTCAACGCCATCCCGACCGTCCACTGGGACACCGCCGAGGCGCTGGCCGGCCGCCTCGACGACGACCCGACCCTGCTGGAGGGCGCACCCCTGCGGGGCCTGATCACCGCCTTCAAGGACCTGATGCCCACGGCCGGCGTGCGGACCACCCGGGGCAGCCTCGCCTACGCCGACGACGTGCCGACCGAGGACGACCTCATCGTGGTGGCCGTCAAGGAGGCCGGCATGGTGCCGGTCGGCAAGACCAACACCCCCGAGTTCGGGGCCGGCTCCCAGACGTGGAACGCCGTGCTGGGCACCACCCGCAACCCGTGGGATCCCACGAAGACCGCGGGCGGCTCCAGCGGCGGCGCGGCGGCGGCACTGGCCTGCGGGTCGCTGTCGTTGGCCGACGGGTCGGACCTCGGCGGGTCGTTGCGGAACCCGGCCTCGTTCTGCGGCGTGGTCGGCTTCCGGCCGTCGACGGGCCGCAACCCGGTGAAGGCCGGGGCGTGGAACCTGGGCAACGAACTGGAGCGCTGGAGCGGCGGGGCCATCCAGATGCCGACCACCGGCCCCATGGCGCGCACCGTGGACGACCTGGTGATGTTCAACGACGTCCTGTGCGGCGAGCGACACTCCCTTGAGGTCCCGTCGACGCAGCGGGTGGCCTACTCGCGCACCCTGTCCGGCCTGCCCGTCGACCCCGAGGTGCTCCGGGTGACCGACGCCGCGGTCGAGGCGCTGGCCGAGGCGGGTTGGCAGGTCGTCGAGGCCGAGCCGGACCTGTCCATCTCCGACCTGTCGTTCGAGCGCCTGCGGGCCTCGGCCTACTGGAACGCGTGGGGCCACCTGGCCGGCGACCCGCGGGTCAAGGACGACGTCCACTACGAGATCGAACTGGGACGCAGCCTCACCCCGGACGACCTCGCCGACGCCCAGATGTCGGAGATGGCGGCCAAGACCCGCTTCGACGACTTCCTGACCGGCGCGGCGGGCAGCCCCGGCTACGACCTGTTCGTCGCCCCGGTCAGCCAGGTGCCGCCGTTCCCGGTGGGCCTCGCCGCCCCCACCGAGATCGACGGGGTGGCGCTCCCCCACTACAAGGACTGGATGAAGTCGTGCTGTCGGATCACGTCGACGGGCGCGCCGGCGGTGTCGCTGCCCGCCGGGTTCACGGTCGACGGCCTGCCCATCGGCCTCCAACTGGTGGGGCGCTGGAACCACGACCTGACGCTGCTCCAGTACGTGAAGGCCGCCGAGGAGGTGCTGGGCACGGCCCCGGCCCCCGACATCGGCGCCCTGGCGACGATCGACCCGGCCACCCTTCCGCCCGGCCCGCCCGGATCGCTCGAGGCCCGGGCCTCCTGTGGCGCCTGACCGTCGGGGGTGATTGCCCGGTTCCCGGGTTCGGTTCTAGATTGCGCGCACCCGGGTCCAGGCGAACGGACCCACGGCTCCCCGGAGGTCCCCGATGGCGGCATCTGCAGAACCCCTCCGGGTGTGGCGCACCGTCGTCCCCGCCGAGTGGATCGACTACAACGGCCACCTCAACGAGGGCTACTACGGGGTGGCCTTCGGCGACGCCACCGACGCCGTGCTCGTCGAGTTGGGCTTCGGACCGGACTACCGGGACGCCCACGGGACCTTCTACACCGTCGAGACCCGCATCCGGTTCCTGCGCGAGGTCAAGCAGGGCACCGAGGTCCACACGGCGTCGCTGGTGCTGGGCGCCGACGCCAGGCGCCTCCACGTCCACCACGAGCTGTTCGCCGGCGCCGACCCTGAGCCGGTGGCCACCCAGGAGTGCATGATGCTCCACGTCGCCCAGCGACCCGACGGCCCCGGCGTGGCGCCCATGGTCGAACCGGTGGCTTCCGCGGCGATGGCCGCGGCGGCCGCCCACGCAGGTGTTCCGCTCCCCGACCACGTCGGGAAGGGTGTGAGGACCCTTCGTTGAACGTCCCGGCGACCGCCCGCACGTCGACCATCTCGTCGCTACTCGGCGTCTGGGCGCTCTTCCTGGCGTTCACGTTCCTGCAGGTCGGCAACGGCCTGCAGCGCATCCTGCTGCCGGTCCGGGGCGAGGCCGAGGGCATCGGCGCCAGCGCCATGGGCGTCATCATGGCCGTGCACTTCGCCGGCTACCTGCTGGGCGCCAAGCTCATCCCGGTGGCGTTGGCCTCCGTCGGCCACATCCGGGTGTTCGCCGCACTGGCGTCGGTCTCGTCCACGGCGGTGCTGGTCAACGCCGTGCTGGTCACCACGGCCAGCTGGTCGACCGTCTACTTCGTGAGCGGCCTGTGCAACGCCGGCGTGTTCGTGATCCTCGAGAGCTGGCTGAACGACCGGGCCACCAACGAGACGCGTGGCAGCATCCTCGGCGCCTACATGATGATCATGATGGGCGGCACGGCCGCCGGGCAGATGCTGCTCAACCTGGGGTCGTCGGACGGGTTCGGGCTCTTCGTCCTGTCGTCGGTGCTGATCTCGCTGGCCGTGGTGCCGGTGACCCTGTCGGCGTCGACCGCGCCGCCAGTGCCCAGCGACGACAAGATGCCGCTGCGCGAGCTGAACCGCACCATCCCGTCGGCGGTGGTGGGGATCGTCCTGTGCTCGTACGTGCAGTCGGCGGCCACGTCGATGGCCGCGGTGTTCGGCACGCAGTCGGGTATGTCGGCGGCCCGGATCGCGCTGTTCACCTCCGCCGCGGTGGTCGGCGCCGTGCTCCTGCAGATGCCGCTGGGGTCGCTGTCGGACCGCTACCCCCGCCGGGCGGTCATCCTGACCGTCACGGTCATCTCGTGCGGCCTGGCGGTCGTCGGGGCGATGATCCCGGCGTCGAGCATGCTGCTCGTGGTCCTGAACCTGGCCTTCGGGGCGTTCGTGTTCCCGCTGTACGGCCAGTTCGTGGCCCTCGCCAACGACTGGGTGCCGCCGGAGAAGCGGGTGGCGGCCGCGTCGACGCTGGTGCTCACCTCGAGCTTCGGCGCCATGGCGGCCCCGATGTCGATCGGCATCGCCGTGTCAACCTTCGGTCCGGCCGCCTACTTCTGGTCGCTGGCGTCGAGTCTGGCCGTGCTGGCCCTGTACCTGGCGTGGCGGATCCAGGTGCGCCAGGCGGTGCCGGTGGAACGCCAGTCGCCGTTCCAGCCGGTGCTGGCCCGTTCCGGCGAGATCGCCCACTCGGTCGGCAAGTGGGTGCTGCATCCGTTGGCCGAGTGGCACCACCACCGCGACGAGCACGACGGCGAGGGCGACCAGCCGCATCCCAGCCACCGGACGTGGCCGACCGACGGGAGCGACTGAGCCGCAGCCCGCGTCGGCGTGGCGAACCTCAGTGGATCCGGGCCCAGGCCTCGATACGCAGGGTGCCGGGGGCGCCGTCTGGCCCATCGTCCGGGAACCAGGTGACGGCGTCCGGGGCCCCCTCGACGTTGGTCCACACGGGGTGGCCGCCGGCTGCTCCCACGGGTCCGACCGCCTGGTGGAAGCCGGTTGCCGGCAGGGCCCAGTCATCGGGCAGGCCGGGTGGGGCGTCCCAGCGTTCGAAGGCGTCCTCGCCGACCGTGAGGGCCGCGGTGGCGTCGTTGACCGGCGCGTAGCCGTCGAGGGTCTGGAGGCGGGCCACCTCGGCGAGGAACCAGGCGTGGTCGGCGTACGTGGTGGTGGCCAGGATGGCCCCCGGC
>JAERSW010000077.1 GCA_016845305.1 Acidimicrobiales bacterium | reverse complement strand
CACCACCCGACCGAGGTCGGGGCCACGCAGGGTCTCGACCACGGCGTGGCAGTCGACGCCGGCCGTGTACCCGGGGCCGAGGGCCACCACGAGGGGGGCGTCGTCGAGGCTGGTGTCCGGGTTGTGCTTGAGCAGGCGGGCCTTCCTGGGGCTGGGGGCGGGCGGCAGCCTCACCCTCGATCCGCTGGCCCTGGAACGGGTCCGGCCGTTGGAGACCGTCCGTCGGACCATCGAGGCCTGCCGGGGCCTCTTCGCCGGGGACACCGTCGACCTGGACGGCCCGACCTTCTCGCTCCGGTCGGCCCGCCTGGGCTGGGCGCGCCCGGACCTCCCGATCTGGCTGGCCGGCCGGGGACCACGGATGCTCGACCTGGGCGGCGCCGAGGCCGACGGCGTCATGCTCGACTTCATCCACAAGCCGTCGCTCGGCGACTACGTGGGCCGGATCCGGGACGGATCGCAGCGGACCGGCAACCGGGCCGGAATCTGCTACTCGACCATGGTGGTGACCGACGACGCCGCGCTGGAGACCGTCCGACCACACATGACCTACCGACTGGTGGACTCCCCCGCCGAGGTCCGGGACGCCCTCGGGATGACCGACGACGACGTGGCCACCATCCGCTCCGCCCTGGCCGACGGCCTGGACGCCGCGGCCCGCCACGTCCCCGACGAGTGGGTCCTCCCATTCGTGATCGCCGGAACCGTCGACGAGTGCGCCGCCGAGTTGGCCGACCTGGTGGAACGCCACGGCCTGGACGAATTCCTGATCCCCGTCTTCGACGTCCACGCCGGGGCCGACCTGCTCGAGGTGACGGCCCGGGTCCTGGCCGGGCCGTGAGCCCCCGCCTCGACGAGCCCGAACTGACCCGGCCCGCCGCCGAGGTCCTGGACGCGGCCGGGACCTCGGTTCCGACCGCCCTCCCACTGCCTGCCCTGGTCGACCCACCGCACCCACCGGTGGCCGATCCGGTCGACGAGCCGCTGGTGGTGGTCGACCACCCGCGGATCGCCTGCCTCGGGAACTACCGCCTGGCCGGATGGCGACACGCGCTCGGCGACTGCCTGCTGCGGGCGGGAGTGGCCGACCGGCTCGGCCGGGTGGTCGACGCGCTGCCGGACCGGTGGGGCCTGGCCGTCTTCGATGGCTTCCGGCCCTACGCCCTCCAGGTCGAGCTCTACGAGGCCGCCTACGCCGATCCCGACCTGCCGCCCGGCTTCTTCGCCGAACCGGACGACGACCCCTCCACGCCGTCGCCGCACTTGACCGGCGGCTCGGTCGACCTGACGCTGACCGTCGACGGAATCCCCCTGGCCCCGGGAACCGGCTTCGACGACCTCACCCCCCGGGCCCATGCCGCGGCCCTGGAAGGCGAGCCGGGTCCCGACCGGGACGTCCGGCGGATGCTGTACCACGCCATGGCCGCCGAGGGCTTCGTGGTGTTCGACGGCGAGTGGTGGCACTTCGAGCACGGCACCCGCCGCTGGGCGGCGATCACCGGCCGCCCGCCCCGCTACGGACCGGCCTCCGAACCGTCCGACTGAGGCGGACCGGTCGCCCGACGGCGACCTCAGGCCACGGTCAGCTGCAGGCTCACCCGGGTGGCGCCGTGCTCCACGGCAGCCCGCACCACGGCGTCAACGGCGTCCAGCACGGCGGCCGGACCACCCTCCACCGACGTGCCGAACGGACCCACCTCGACGGTCAGGCCGGCTGCCTCGGCCGCTGCGATGGCGGCTCGGACGTGTGGTCCGGGCTCCCCCTCCACGAAGGGTTCGATGGTGAACTCGGCCGTCGTCGCCACGGACCCATTATGACGCACCAGACGATCGGACGTCGCCTCAGTCCCAGAGTGCCCGGGAGCGGTCGGCGAGGGTCCGGTGGGCGGACCGCAGGTCGACGCCGAGCAGGTGGCCGTCGGCCACCACCGGACGGCCGTCCACGAACAGGTGGCGTACCCGGCGGTCGGGACCCAGCACCAGGCCGCCGACCACGTCGGCCATGTCGCCCAGGTCGTCGCCCGGCCAGACGGCCAGGTCGGCCCGCATCCCGACGGCCAGCGAGCCCGTGTCGGCCATGCCCAGGCAGTCGGCCCCGCCCCGGGTGGCCATCTCCAGCACCTCGTCGGGCATCAGGGCGTCGGCCCGGGCCTCGCGCATCCGTGCCGTGTAGAGGGCCTGGCGGAGTTCGGGGAACAGGCCGCCCACCTCGTTGGAGGCCACCCCGTCCACCCCGAGGCCGACCGGGCAGCCCACGGCCCGCAGGTCGGTGACCCGGCACAGGCCGGCGGCGAGGCGGGCGTTGGACGACGGACAGTGGGCGATGCCGGTGCCCGCCGGACCGAGGATGGCCATCTCCTCCTCGCTGATGTGGATGCCGTGGGCCAACCAGACGTCGTCGCCCACCCAGCCCCACTCGGACAGCATCTCCACCGGTCGGCGCCCGAACCGCTCCAGGCAGTGGTCCTGCTCGTCGAAGGTCTCGCACAGGTGGGTGTGGAGGCGCAGTCCGTGTCGTCGGGCCAACTCGGCCGACTCGACCATCAACTCGGTGGTCACCGAGAAGGGGCTGCACGGGGCGACGGTCACGTGGACCATGTCGCCGTCGTGGTGGCGGGCGACCACCGACTCGGTCGAGGCCAGGATGGCGTCGCGGTCCTCCACCAGGCGATCGGGAGGAAGCCCGCCCCGGCTCTCTCCGAGGTCCATCGACCCGCGGGACAGGTGGAGGCGGATGCCCACGGTGGCCGCGGCGGCCACGATGGCGTCGAAGACGGAATCGTCGCCTCCGGGGACCACGTAGTGGTGGTCAGACGCCGTCGTGCAGCCGGTGGCTGCCAGTTCGGCCAGGCCGACGAGGGCCGCCGCATGGACGTCCTCGACGGACATCCGGTTCCAGACCGGGTACAGGGTCACCAGCCACTCGAACAGGCCGCAGCCGGTGGCCCGTCCGCGGGTCATCCACTGGTACAGGTGGTGGTGGGTGTTGACCAGCCCGGCGGTGACCACGTCGCCGTCGCACCGCACCACCTCGTCGCCCGGTTCCGGCTCGACGGTGCCCACGGCCACGATCCGTCCGTCGGCCACGGCCACGTCGCCCGGGTGACGTGCCCCCCGGAGGACGAGGCGTCGCCCTTCCATCGGAACGGCGGCCGGAGTCGGTGTGGGAGCCGCGTCGGTCACGGCGTCCAGTCGGCGAACGTGTCGACCAT
>JAERSW010000076.1 GCA_016845305.1 Acidimicrobiales bacterium | reverse complement strand
GCCGTGACCGCCCCCATGAACGGCTTCGTGGACCAGCGCAGGTGGGCGTACACCATGTCGAGGTGGCGCTTGTTGACGGGCACGTCGACCGGCTCGCAGACCGTGCCGCCGGAGTGCTGCAGCCACGGCGAGGCGTAGGCCAGCTTCACCAGGTTCTCGAAGTCCTCGAGGGTGGCGTAGCGGCGACCGCCTTCGAGGTCGGACACGAACGGCGAGCCGTAGGCGGGCGAGAACACGACGTTGTCGCCGCCCACCGTGACCGTGTGGCGGTCGTCGCGGCCGTGCATGGCGAACTCGCTCGGCGCCGTGGCGCACAGGCTGCGGGCCAGGCCGGGGTCGAAGCGGATCCGTTCGCCGTCGACGCGTGCCCCGGCCGAACGAAAGAACTCGAGGGCCTCCTCGTCGCCACGGACCTCGACGCCGATCTCGTCCAGGATCCAGTCGGCGTGAGCCTCGAGGCGGTCCAGGGAACCCTCGTCGAGCAGCTCGTAGGTGGGGATGCGGCGTCGCGGCTGCACCACGCCGACGGCGGCCTGAGCGGCGCGCTCCGCGGTCCGGGTCCGACGCCCCCCACGGCGTCGTTCGCTGGGACCGGACCCCGTTGTCCGCGTCATGCTCACGGTTCCAGCATGGGCCATCCCACCTGCGCTGGACACCCGTCGTTCTCCGTCCCTGCCATAACCTGTGGACATGCTCTGGTTCAAACCGCTCCCATGAGGCCACTCGTCCGCCGGGTGGGCCGCCTCCAGCGACTGGCCGTGTTCGAGGCCGCCGCCCGACGGGAGACGTTCACCGCGGCGGCCGACGAACTGGGCATGACCCAGCCGGCCGTCACCCGCCACGTCCGCGCCCTGGAGGCCGAGTTGGGCGTAGCCCTCTTCGCCCGGACCGCCAACCGGGCCACGCTGACCGCCGACGGTGAACGGCTCCGGGAGGCCACCGCGTCCGGGTTCACCGCCATCGAGGTGGCCCTCGAACGCCTCGGTGCCCCCGCATCGGAGTTCGTCCTGGCCTCCATCCCCGGCGTGGCCCAGCGGTGGCTTGTCCCCCACCTCGACGGCCTCCAGGACGCGCTCGGCGACGGCGCCGACCTCCGGCTGTGGCTGTTCGATCGGACCGCCGAGATGGCCGGCGGCGGTTTCGACGCAGCCATCCACGCCGGCGACGGCCACTGGCCGGGCATGGAGAGCACCCCGCTGTTCCCCGAGGTCGTGTTCCCCGTGGCCACCCCGTCGGTCGCCGCGGAGCTGGGGCTCGACGGGGGTTCGCCGGCCGCAGACCTGCCACACGATGCCCTCCTCCACCTCGACGACGTGGACCGGCCGTGGATGGCGTGGGCCGACTGGTTCGCCCACCACGACCTCGGGGCGCCACCCCGAACCGGCCGGGTGGTCTTCAACAACTACGCCCTGGTCATCCAGGAGGCCATGGCCGGGCACGGGGTGGCCCTCGGCTGGCGGAACCTCGTCGACGACCTGGTCGACCGGGGGATCCTCGTCGTCGTCGGCCCCGAAGTCCGCCACCCGACCACCGGCTACCACCTGCTGTGGCCCGACGGGGGCCGCACCCCGGCCGTCGACCGCCTCGCCGACTGGCTGGCCGCCCTGGTCGACGCCTGACCGGCCCGGGTGCCGCTAGAGCAGGCGGGTCCGAACGTCGGCCAGGTACGCGGCGCGGAGCCGGCGCGTCCACGGGCCCACGCCACCGTCCCCCACCGGCGTCCCGTCGATGGCACCCACCGGTTCGACGTAGCTGGACGCCCCGGTGATGAACGCCTCGTCGGCCGCCAGGGCCTCGCCGAGCGTGTAGGTCCGCTCCTCGACGACGAGGCCCTCGGCGGTCGCCACCGGCACCACCGAGCTGCGGGTCACGCCGGGGAGGATCTCCGGCGACAGGGGCCGCACCAGGAGGCGGTCGCCGACGACCGGGAAGAAGCTGACCGCCCCACCCTCGGTGACCTCGACGTCGAGGCCGCCCGGGTCGCTCCCCGCGGGCACCTTCACCAGCAGCGCCTCGTCGTCGCCGGCCTCGGCGGCGGCCTGCTTGGCCAGCACCTGGCCCAGCAGGTTGGTGGTCTTGACGTCTCGGCGGGCCCACCGCAGGTCGGGGAACGTCCGCAGCGTCCGGACCACCGGTTCGTCGTCGGCGGCCACCCCGTGCTGCGGCTGGGTGAAGGCGAAGACGTTCGGGACGAGGTCGCCCTCGTGCACGTAGTTCCGCTCGGCCACGCCCCGGGTGACGTGCAGGTACAGGAAGCCCTCGTCCAGCCCGTCGCGGGCCACCAGCTCGTGGAGCACGCCGACCAGTTCGTCACGACCCATGGGTGCCGGGATCGACACCTCGCCCAGCGACCGGTCCAGGCGATCCAGGTGCCTGGCCCCGTCGACCAGGCGGCCGTCCAGCACGCCGATCCCCTCGTAGACGGCGTCGGCGAACAGCAGGCCACGGTCCATGATCGGCACCGTCGCCTCGGCCTCGTCGACGAACGCCCCGTTCAGGTACACGGTCCGCACGGTTGCCCTCCTGCGTGCCCGGTGCCGTCGACGGTCAACGCCGCCGGGGCAGGAATCCTCCCGCACGGTCGCCGGTCGCCGCGCCATCCACCCGGGTCGGCACACCGGCCACCAGCACGTGGTGGATTCCCGCCGACTCCCGCTCGGGGTCGTCGAAGGTGCCGCGGTCGGCGACGGTGGCCGGGTCGAACGCCACCAGGTCGGCGGCCATCCCCTCGGCGACGCGACCCCGCCCCCCGGGGCCGTCCATCGAGAAGGTGGTGGCGGGCAGTCCGGTCATCTTGTGCACAGCCTGCTCCAGCGGCAGGAGCCCCTGGTCGCGCACGTACCGGCCCAGCACCCGGGGGAAGGTGCCCCACAGGCGGGGATGCGGTCGCTCCCGTCCGGGCAGGCCGTCGGAGCCGACCATGGCCGCCGGGTGGGCGAGGATGCGCCGCAGGTCGTCCTCGTCGATCTGGAAGTAGACGGCACCGGCGGGCTGCAACCGGTCGACGGCCTCGTCCAGGCTGCAGCCCCAGCCGTCGGCCACCTCGTCGAGGGTGCGCCCGCCACACTCGGGGTGCGGCGTCGACCAGGCGACGAGGACCGATTCGCTGTGGGCCACGAACTGCGGGAACAGCGACGTCTGGCTGGCCGTGTACGGGTACACGTCGAGGGCGATCCCGGCCGTCGGGCCACGCCGTGCCTCGTCGACCAGGGCGAGGGTCTCGCCGCTGCGCCCGTAGTTGGCCGGCCCGGCGCACTTGTGGTGCGACAGCAGCAGGGGCACGCCGGCCCGCTCCGCGGTGTCGATGGCCTCGGCGACGGCGTCGACCACCCCGTCCGACTCGTCGCGGACGTGCGTGGCGTAGACGGCGCCGGGATGGTCGGCGAGCACGCCGGCCACCGCCGCCAGCTCGTCGATGCCGGCGGGGGCGGCGGGCGGATAGTCCACGCCGGAGCTGAGGCCGACCGCCCCCTCGTCGAGCGCCCGGGCCAGGGCGACGCGCATCGCCGCCACCTCCTCGGGGTCGGCGGGCCGCTCGACAGCGGCGTCGACGCCGAGGGCCGCCACCCGCAGGCTGGTGTGGCCGACCAGCAGGGCCACGTTCACCGCCGGGCGGGCCGCGTCGAGGGCGGCACGGCGGGCGGCGAGCGTCGGGTACCGGTAGTCGGCGTCGTCGCCGAGCAGGTCGAACGGCGCCGGCAGCGGCCCGCCCGCCACGGACCGGTCCAGCGGTGCCAGCGAGATCCCGCAGTTGCCGGCCACGACGGTGGTCACGCCCTGCGACGACTTGGCAGCCATGGCCGGATCGTCGACGGCGACGCGGTCGTCGTGGGCATGCACGTCGATGAACCCCGGGGCCACCACCAGCCCGGCGCAGTCCAGGACCTCGTCACCCACGACGGTGCCGGGCGGGGCGACGGCCACGATCCGACCGTCAGCCACCCCCACGTCAGCGGCGAAGCCGGGCGCACCGGTCCCGTCCACGACCGTGCCCCCCGCCAGCACGATGTCGCAGCGTCCGACCGGCCCCACGGTCACGCCGTGCCGCCTCCGGCCCCGTCCCGGTCGCTCGGGCCGGAGATCGCCGCCTGCTGGGAGAAGAACGAGGCCACCTTCGGGTATTCGGGCAGGTCCACCTCCGACGGCTGGACCCGGACCCGACCGGGGTCGCTCCCCCGCACGAAGAGCCCCTGGTGCACGGTCGGCACCGGGTTGGGGCTGCACGGGTGGGCGTCGCCGGCCGAGTAGACGCAGATGAACAGCGTGCGGGGCCGGTTCGACAGGTTGGGAGCCGAGGCGTGGGCAAGGCGGGTGTGCATCAGGCACACCGACCCGGCCGGTCCGGTGCACTGCACGGCGTCGCCGGCCAACCCGGCGGCCACGTCGTCGGCCACGGCACCGGTGAAGGCACCGTCGTGCCACAGCGTGTGGATCGGCCCAAGGTGCGAGCCGGGTGCCACCTCCAGCGGACCGTTCTCGTCGGTCACCTCGTCGACCATCAGCAGGGCGGTCACCAGCGAGTCGTTGGAATGCGGGGTGAAGGGGAAGTCCTGGTGCCACCGCACCTCGGTGGACGAGCCGGGCTGCTTGGCGTTGACCTTGGTGTGGTGGAGACGTACGTCGGGGCCGATGAGCGCGGCGACCATGTCGACCATGGCGCTGTCGACGGCCACGGCATGGTGGACGGCCGACACCTCGGTGGGCGCCTGGATCCGCCGCAACCCGGGTCGCTCGGCGGAGTGCCCCGGCTGGACGTCGAACCTGGCCCGACCGTCGATGGTCTCGCCCCACGAACCGTCGTGGTCACGGCTCTCGTCGACCCAGGCGTCCATGTCGGCACGCAGCGCGGCGAGCTGGTCGCCGGTGACGGCATCCGGAACGGTCAGGTAGCCGTCGCGTCGGAAGGCGGCGACCTGTTCGTCGTCGAGCGCCGCGCCGATCACGGGTCGCCGGCCACCCCGTAGCTGGGTGCGGCGTCCGGGTCGACGGCCCGGTCCAGGTAGGCCTGCATCTGCGGCTGGTAGTCGGTCCAGAGCCGCCGGAGCACGACCACCGGGTCGTCGTCGTCCCAGTCGCACCGCAGGTCGACCAGCGCGAAGGGCTGCTCGTGGTGGACGACCAGCGCCGCGGAGTGCACCGGGCCCTCCTCGCCGCCGGCGGCGATCCCCGCCTCGAGGCCCTGCAGGAGGCGTTCGGCCAGGTGGGCGTCGGGGTCGGCCTCGAAGCCGGCCACCATCGCCGCGGGCACGTCCACCGAGCTGAGCAGGTTGCCGGCCGCCACGCAGTGGTCGCCTTCGACCACGGCGTTGGTGCCGAGGATGTTGGCGCCGGTGAAATGGCCGATGCCGCCGGCCAGGTCGACCACGGCCAGCTGCCGGTAGTCGGCATTGGCCCGCCCGTCCATGACCGCGGCGACGGCGTCAGCCGCGGTGTCGCCGGCGGCGAGGCGTTCGAAGACCCGTTCGGCCAGCGTCGGATCGGTGACGTTCTGGGTGGCGACGGCCCCGAGGCCGGCCCGGGCGTGCGGGCAGCGTGAGCCCACGCAGATCGACGACGTGGTGATGGCCACGCCGGCCATGCCGGTGCGGGCGCACACGCCGGTGAGGGAGAAGGTCATGTCGGCTCCTGGGCGGGGTCGGGGTCTGAGGGCGGTCGGGTCAGGCGGGCGGCGAGGTAGCCGGCCAGGTCGTGCAGTTCCCGCTCGGTCCAGCTCAGCGGGCCCGGCCGGGCCAGCGGCGAGCGGGTGGCGGCCTGGATGCCCTCGACCACCAACCGGTCCTCGTCGCAGACAGCGCCGAAGAACCGGACCATCTCGGCGATCCACGGCTCGGGATCGTCGAGCCCCGCGTGGACCTCGGGGGCGAGCGCGATGCCGAACCGCAGCACGACCCGCTCGGGACCGTCCGGCCGGACCGTCAGGTACCAGAGGTGGTCGGGGGCGAGGATGTACATGTGCGACGGGAAGATCGTCGGCATGAACGTCGTGGATCGCCACGACCCCTCGAGGCGGTCGTTGTCGGGGTGCGCCCGCCCGTAGACGGCGTTCTCGTCCTTCTCGAAGAGCTGGTACGTGAACCCGTCGTGGCGCTGGTCGGGGAACGCCACCGAGTCCATCGGCATCCACGTGCCGAGCGTGGCCCGGTGCAGGACGGGCAGGTGGTAGCCCTCCATGAAGTTCTCGACCAGCAGCTTCCAGTTGCCCTCCCAGACGTGGTCGACGCGGTGGATGGGCACGTAGTCGGCCATCCGGTACCGGTCGACGAAGTCGTCCATGGGGCCCAGCACCTCGGCCACCGGCGGGGCGTCGTCGTCGAGCGTGCAGTAGATCCAGCCGTGCCACACCTCGGTGCGGACCTCGGGCAGGCAGATGTCGGCCTGGTCGAACCCGTCGGTGCGCTCCATGTGGTTGGTGCCCACCAGCCGACCCTCGAGGTCGTAGGTCCACGAGTGGTACGGGCAGGTGATGCGCCGTCCCCCACCGGTCGCCAGGCCGTCGTCGCCGGCGTCGACGAGGGTCATCATCCGGTGCCGGCAGACGTTGGAGAAGGTGCGGACCTCGCCGTCGGCGCCGCGCACGGTGAAGACGGGCCGGCCGGCGATCTCCCAGGTGAGCCGGTCGCCGGTGGCGGGGATCTCGGCGGCCATGCCGGTGCACACCCAGTCGTGGGCGAAGAGGCGTTCCTGTTCGAGGGCCAGGATCGACTCGTCGTGGTACATGGTCGGGGCCATGGTCGACGCCGCCGAGAGCGGGCCGTCGGCGACGACGCGTAGGGCGGCCAGGGCGGACTCGGCGGCGTCGACCAT
>JAERSW010000075.1 GCA_016845305.1 Acidimicrobiales bacterium | reverse complement strand
TGGTGGGCGCGGAGGGACTTGAACCCCCGACCCCCTCCTTGTAAGGGAGGTGCTCTCGCCAGCTGAGCTACGCGCCCGGGACCGGCGACCCTACCGACGGCCGCGCCACCCGGTCAGTGTGGGTCACGCGGGTCAGAAGCCCCGTCGGGCCTCCGACAGCGCCGCGGACAGGGCCGGGCCGGCACCGGCGACGGGCGTGCGGCGGGCGTCCGGGTCGAGCACGCACAGGTCCCGACCCCGGGCGTCGACCACCTCGACGCCGGCCTCAGCGCACACCAGCAGCGCCCCCAGGTAGTCCCACACACCGTGGGCGTCCTCGGAGCAGTCCAGGTACCCGTCGAGGCGACCGTCGGCCACCGAGCAGAGGTCCAGGGCGGCGGCACCCAACGCCCGG
Source organism: Acidimicrobiales bacterium (assembly GCA_016845305.1). Taxonomy (GTDB): domain Bacteria; phylum Actinomycetota; class Acidimicrobiia; order Acidimicrobiales; family MedAcidi-G1; genus UBA9410. The sequence goes on along the minus strand of JAERSW010000075.1, from coordinate 47,843 downwards.
TACTGGCCCCACCCGAGGTGGCGGGGCGGCAGGCCCGACAGGCCGACCAGCGCCTCGTCGAGCGCAGGCGCATCGTCGCGACGGAGCGGCTCGCCGTCGCGGCGGGCCCCCCAACCGCGCACGGCGTCGTGTCGACTGCCCGACACGAGGTCCACGACGACGGCCACGAACGGTCCGTCGTCGTCCACGGCGCACAGGCTCGACGCGAACCACGGCACGCCACGCGAGGCGTTGGTCGAACCGTCCAGCGGATCCAGCACGATCGTCGGAGCCCCGTCGACCGATGGCGGGTGCAACCCCGACTCCTCGCTGAGGATTCCGTAGCCGACCGGGTCCAGCACCGAGCGCAGGGCCTCGTCGGCGACGACGTCGCTGGCGTACTGGTCGTCCCGTGCGCCCGACGGGCCCCAGTCGTCCTGGTCGGCCAGCGCGGCGACCACGGCGTCGACGGCGTGGTGGAGGTCGCTCAGGACCCGGGCGGGCGGGAACTCCTCCTCCGACGGGGAGTCCGGGGACGGGGCCTCGTCGGTCGGGACGTCGCTCACGGTGCCAGTGTGCCAAACCGGCGTGGCCCGTCGTGACGGCCGGTCCTACGCTGTCCCGATGGCCGTCGTCGACATCGCGGGATTCGTCGCGGACCTCAAGGACCACGCCGCCGACCACGGCTTCCACGTCCACGACGAACGCCACTTCGTCGAGACCTACTCGATGCACCAGGCCTTCGAGGTCGACCTCCACCCGGAGGCCCACTGCGGTGGGCCGCTCGACCTGCGCCTGTCGCTCGACATCGAGGTCCGCACCCTGCTGGCCTTCGAGGACGAGGTCATGTCCATTCCCGAGGACGTCGACCCCAGCGACGACCTCACCATCGAGCTGGTCTTCAGCTGGGCACTCCCGCCGCTGGAGGCCGGCCCCGACCTGCTGGTGCTGGCCACCGAGCTGGCCGGCCTCGGCGGCCCCGACCTCCCCACCCAGGTGTCGGCCGTGGACTCCTTCGAGGCGGTCACCGACGCCCCGCAGCGCTCGCTCGGCGTGACGGCCCGCCTCGAGACGCCGCTGGCCGCCCTGCTACGCGGCGGCGAGGCCGACTGGTTGTGCGATGCCCTCGAGCGGGCCCGGAGCATCAGCGAGTACCTGGTCGACCGGGCCCCGGTCTGGCTCGGCGAGGACCTGTAGCCGGAACCCGCGCCCGGCCAGCCCACTCAGCCGGCCCACTCAGCCCGCCCACTCAGCCGGAAGCGGGCAGCACCTCGCAGGTCGGTTGCACGTCGTACTCGGCCTGGTTCCACCGCAGGCCCATGGCCCCGTGCCGGTGGCCGCACGTCGACATCCAGTTCCCGAAGCCCGGGTCCTCGTCGGCCACCACGATGCGGACCGTCCCATCCGGCTCGGCCACCGCCGACGCCGCGTTCACCGTGACCGGGTGGAACCGGTAGTCGAGCGACTCCATCCAGCGGTTGTCGAGCTGGAAGTTCCAGTAGAAGCACGGCGGCGGCACGAACGACACGACCAGCATCTCGCCGGGCTCCAGCGTCCAGTAGCCGTGTCGGAAGAGCTGGTTCGGGTCGCCCCACGCGTTGGTGCCCATGGCGCCGTCCAGCTCGAGGGTGTTGGGCCGCTCCCGCCACTCGTCGACCTTGCCGGTGAAGCGGCGCACCACCCCGTCGACGAACAGGTTCGTGCCGGCCAGCCCGTTGGCCAGCGAGGCGGCGGTCATCGGCTCGGGCCGGTCGTCGGCGCCGATCCGCTCGATGCGGATCCGGGCCACCTCCTCGGCGTCGCTGTCGAGGTGGAACTGGCGGATGACCAGCGTGCCCCGCTCGGGCAGCAGCGGGATCCAGTTGCCGGGGTGCTCCCGCTGACTGAGGACCACCTCGAACGTGCCGTCGTCGGCCACCTCGAGGTCCGAGCCGTCCAACGACCCCATGTGGCCGAGGCGGGCGGCACCACCGCCGTAGTTGCCCGTGTACGCCCCGAAGCCGAGGTAGTGGACGGTGCCCCGGGTCCCCCAGAGCCGGTAGTCGTGGCGACCGTCGATGTTCACCGACTGGTAGGTCGAATCCGGGTTGTCGCTGCCGATCTTCACCTGGTTCGGCAGGCCCGAGACGATGGGAAAGCGCGGGTCGCCGACCTCGAGGAAGCTCTCGAGCCCGCCGCGGACCAGCCGGGCCAGGTGCCGGTAGCCCTCCACCCGGTCGAGGACGTCGGCCTCGTCGGTCATGTCCTGCACGAGGCGGCCCGAGGCCTTCAGCGTGTCGCAGAACTCGTCCCACGCCCGCCCCGACACGACCCGTTCCACCGACGGATCCGGCTCGGTGGCGTCCATGCCGACAGGTTCGCCGGTGGTGCCCGATGACGACCAGTCGAGGGGGCGATGGTGGACTCGACCCGACCCGGCAATCCGCCCCGCCATCGACCATTCCGAGGCCTCCATGCCCTTCGACGTCACCGAGACCGACCGCCTGCTGTCCACCACCCGGGCCGTGCGTCGACGCCTCGACCTGGAGCGACCCGTCCCCGCTGGCGTGATCCTGGACTGCATCGACGTGGCCGAGCAGGCCCCCACCGGCGGCAACCAGTCCAGCCGCCGGTGGCTGGTCGTCCGGGACCCCGAGACGAAGGCGGCACTCGCCGAGCTGTACCGGTCGGCGGGTGGGAACTGGATCAGCGAGGCCTACGCCGGGGTGGCCGGCACCGGGCACCACAACGAGGGCGCCCTGCGGTCGGCCGACCACCTCGCCCGCCACCTCCAGGACGTCCCGGCCATCGTGCTGGCCACCATCTACGGCGAGCACGACGGCAGCGGCCGTCCCGGGCTGTTCGACTCCGTGATCCAGGCGGCGTGGAGCTTCTGCCTGGCGCTGCGGTCCCGGGGCCTCGGCAGCGCCTGGACGACCCTCCACATGAACGAGGCCGACCGGGTGGCCGAGCTGCTGGGCATCCCGGATGGCGTCACGCAGATCGTGCTGCTGCCCGTGGCGTGGACCGTGGGCGACGACTTCTCCCCCGCCCCCCGGCGGCCGGCCCGCGACATCACCTGGTTCGACCACTGGGGGCGCACCCTCGAGCGGCCCGGCGATGGAGCACCCGTCCACGCCGACGGCGCCGGGGTGACCGTGGAGGTCGACGTGGACGCCCCGGCGGCCGACATCTGGCCGTACGTCGCCGACATCGAGTTGCCGGCCCGGTTCAGCGACGAGTTCCGGGGCGCCGAGTGGACGTCCGACGAGCGCGGGGTGGGCGCGACGTTCCTGGGTCGCAACCGGAACGAACGCATGGGCGACTGGGAGGTGACCTGCCACGTCGTCGACCACGAGGTGGACCGGGTGTTCGCCTGGAACTCGGCCGACCCAGAGATGCCCGCCGCCCAGTGGCGCCTCGAGCTCATCCCGCTGGCCGGCGCCACCCGGCTGCGGTTCTCGATGGTGCTCGGGCCCGGACCGTCGGGCCTGACCGCGGCGATCGCCGCCATGCCCGACAAGGAGTCGAAGATCGTCGCCAACCGCCAGAAGGGCCAGGCGGCCAACATGCGCCGCTGCGTGGAGGGCATCAAGGCCCTCGTCGAAGGGGCCGACCACGACCAGCAGGGAGATCCCGCATGACCAGCCTCGGGCTGTCCGTCCACGACGTCCTGACCACCACCCGGTCGGTCCGCAAACGCCTCGACCTCGACCGACCCGTCGACCAGGCACTCATCGAGGAGTGCCTCGAGTACGCCGTCCAGGCGCCGACCGGCTCCAACCGCCAGGGCTGGCGGTTCGTGGTCGTCACCGACGACGACAAGCGGGCCGCCCTCGGCGACCTGTACCGGAAGGGTTGGGAGCGCTACACGACGCTCGGCGTCAGCGCCAGCGCCCTGGCCGACGGCCAGGCGCCGGAACGGGCCGCCCAGCAGATGCGGGTCATGGAGTCGGCGGCGTACCTGGCCGAGAACATGCACCGGGTCCCGGCCATGCTGATCCCGTGCATCCGGGGCCGGGTGGACCGGGCGTCGATGGGCGCCGCGTCGATGATGGCGTCGATCGTCCCCAGCACCTGGAGTTTCATGCTGGGCGCACGCGACCGGGGCCTGGGCACGTGCTGGACGACCATCCACCTCATGTTCGAGGAGGAGGCCGCCGAGATCCTGGGCATCCCGTACGGGGACTGGAGCCAGGTGGCGCTCATCACCATCGGCCACACGCTGGGCACCGACTTCCGGCCGGCCGTCCGCGAGGGCGGGGCGGCGGCCGTCACCTCCTGGAACGGCTGGGACTGAGCCGGCCTCCCGTCAGGCCGCCTCAGCGGCCGAGGCCAGGCGCTCCAGGGTCTGCTCCATGGTGGCCCGGTTGTGGCTGGCCCGGTCCGACACGCCGGTGAACAGCCAACCCACGACCTTCAGTGCCGGGGTGCGCTCGTCGACCCACGTCTCGGTCACCCGACAACCGGCGTCGGTCGGCTCGATGTCGTAGATCCAGTCACAGCCTCCCAAGCGGCCGATCTGGAGTCGGAAGGCGAACCGGTTCGGTGGATCGGCGTCGACCACCGTGACGTTCGTCTTCCAGGCCCGCCGACCCCGGTGGTTGCTCCCCCGGAACACGTCGCCGACGGCCGGTCCGTCGCCCGGTCCGCTGCCGGTCCAGCGACCGCCGTCGTTCTCCGGGGACCAGTCCCCCATCCGGGACAGGTCGCTGACCATCGCCCACACACGGTCCGCCGGTGCGGCGACCTCCCGGCTCACGCTCACGGTCTCTCCTGCTGCTCCCATCCCGCCAGCCTGCCAGCCCGGTCCGGTCAGGGCGCCACCGGAACGACGTCCACGGAGCCGTCCTCGGCCACCACGACCAGCAGGTCGTCGGCGGTCGCCTCCACGGCGGCCACCACCGCGTCGGGGTCAGCGGGTACCGCCCCCGGGGTGCCGAGCCGGAGCCTGCGCACCACGCGGACCCCGGCGAGACCGTTGAGCCGCTCGACCAGGTCCGACAGGTCGGCGCCGACCACGGTGACGGTCCGCAACGTCGGGCGCACCGACGGCGGCACGGCCCGCAGGCCGGCCCGCAGGACCCGACCGTGGTAGGCGGCCACGCCGGCCGTGGCCCCGATGGTGGCCAGCGGGAATCGGAAGACGGCCACCTTCTCCACGTCCAGGTTGCCGTCCAGCAGCCCGAACAGGACCAGGTAGACCATGGTTCCGAGGCTGACCAGCACGCACAGCGCCGTGGCGCCGAAGACCGTGAACAGGTGGATGCGCCGGACGGCCGACGACTCCTCGGCCACCGTCCCCGCATGGGCTTGGATGCGACGCCATGCCCGAGCCCACACGGGTCCACCGGCCAGCAGCACGGTCAGGGCCACGGCCAGCACCTCGGCGACGCCCCCGTCCCAGTCGTCGGGCGCCGGGAGGACGAGGTGCAGCAGCGTTCCGAGGAGCAGCCCGACGCCGAGGGTCGCCGCGGCGAGCCCCACGCCGGCCTCCAGGTGGTCGTAGAGGCGGGACACCTCGTCGCGACCGCCGGCCTGGCGGTCGACGGCGTGCGGCACCTCGCTGCGGTGGTAGGCCCACGCGGCCAGGCCCACCAGGAGAAGGGCGCCGAACACCGTGGCCACGTCGAAGTGGGCCACCGCTCCGCCGTCGCGGGCCGAGTCGACGAGGACCCAGGACAACGCCGTGTGGAATAGGCCGCTGGCCGCCACCACGGTCGCCGCCAGGCCACCGAGGACCCCGACCACCAGCACGTACCCGTCGCGTTCCGGACTCCGGGGGGCCCGCCGGGCGCTCCACCACCAGTAGCGGAGCCACGCACCGGCGAAGCCGACCAGGGGGGCCAGCGCTCCGGTGACGTCGTCCGCCGTGTCCGACCAGTCGTCGGCGCCATGACCGCCGAGCCCCGGGAACGGCTCCGGCGTGGTTCCGTCGTAGGCCCAGTCGAGGAGGTGCTCCAGGACCACGGCCAGGCTGACGGCCACGCCCACCAGGGCCGCAGCCGAGCCGACCAGGTCGAAGATCCCCGGCCGACGGCCCGGGAGCCGGTGGTGGACCACGGCCACCACCGTCCAGACGATCGCCCCGGCGACCATCCACGCGTCGAGCCGCCAGCCATCGACCGCCCAACCGACGGCCTGGACCACGCCGGCCACCACGAAGCCGGCGGCGGCCAGGTCCACCACGCCGAGGTAGAGGGCCCACCCCGCGGCGTCGGACTCCGTCGGTGAGGTGCGGAAGCGCCGCCGCAACCATGCAGCGAGGCCCGCCAGGGCACCACCGGCCACCACGACGAGGCTCAGCCACAGGGCGAGCTCCTCCGGGTCGCCCGAACTCCGTCCACCCATCCGGTCGAAGAGTCGGGCCAGGAGGCCCGTGCCACCCAGCGACGTGGCCAGCACCAGGCCGGCGAGGAACCCGTACTCGAGGAGCCGGCGCACCATGGCCCCGACGTCCACCCGTCCCGTGTCCCGCCGGCGGTACAGCACGATGACCACCACCAGGGCCACCAGCAGGATCAGGCTCACAGGACCTCCCGGGGTCGCTCCCTCCAGCCTCCCACGGCGCCCGGACCAGGGAGGGTCACCGGTGACCGTCCGTGGGCCGGGTGAGAATCGAACTCACGACCGAGCGATTATGAGTCGCCTGCTCTGACCACTGAGCTACCGGCCCACGGCCAGTCTCGCAGCAGCACCCCCATGCAGGCGCATCGCTAGTGTCGGGCGCAATGGTGGACCGGATCCCGTTCAACATCCCCACGGCACACGGTCTGGAACTGGACCACGTATCTGAATCCCTCCGCTCGGGCAGAACGTCCGCGGACGGCCCCTACTCCGACCGCGCTGCAGCGATGCTCCGAGAAGCCACCGGGGCCCACGAGGTGATCCTGACCACCTCGTGCACCGACGCGCTCGAACTCTCGGCCCTCCTCCTCGGGCTCGGGGACGGCGATGTGGTCATCGTCCCCTCATTCACGTTCGTCACCACCGCTCTGGCCTTCCGAAGGACCGGGGCGACGATTCGCTTCGCCGACATCGACTCCGAAACCCTGGGCATCAGCGCCGCGACCGTCGAACCGCTCATGGATGAGCGGGTGCGGGCGATCGTGGCCGTTCACTACGCCGGTATCGCCGTCGACCTCGACTCGCTTCAGGAACTGGCCGACCGGTGGAGCGTTCCACTCATCGAGGACAACGCCCATGGGCTCTTCGGAAAGTACCGTGGCCAGCCGCTCGGCTCGTTCGGCCGGTTCGCGACGCTCAGCTTCCACGAGACGAAGAACTTCTCCTGCGGAGAGGGCGGAGCGCTGATCCTCAACGACCCCGCGGATGTCGAACGTGCTGCCGTCCTCAGCGACAAGGGCACGAACCGCCGGGACTTTCAACATGGACGTGTCGACCGTTACTCATGGGTCGACACCGGGTCGTCGTTCCGGCTCTCCGACCTACTCGCGGCCTTCCTCGTCGGACAACTGGAATGCCAATCGCAGATCCTCGAGCTCCGCCGTACAGCCTGGCGTCGCTATCACGATCACCTCGCCCCGGCAGCCAACCGACTCGGATTCCAATGTCCGATCGTGCCCGACGATCGGCGACCTTCCTGGCACCTCTACTCGGTCATCCTCGACTCGGGAGAGACCCGAACTCAGGTCATCCGGGACCTCGCGGACCAGGGCATCGAGGCGACCTTCCACTACATCCCCCTCCACTCCTCACCGGCGGGGCGCGCCGCCACCGACGCGCCTCTGCCCTGCCCCGTCACCGATGACGTCGCGGGGCGACTTCTCCGGCTCCCGTTCTTCACGGCGATCACCCCGGCGCAGGTCGATCGGGTCTGCGATGCGCTCCTCGCCTCCATCGCTCGCTCTTGAGTCCGGCCGAGGACCCTGTATCCGTGGCACGCTCTCTTCCGATGGAGCACGTAGACCAAAGGGTCATCAGCGTCGTCGTCCCCGTCTACAGCTGTGCAGAGTTCCTGATCGAACTCGCGCACCGTTGCATCGAGACGATCGAGTCGCGAGGAGATCGGGCCGAGGTCGTACTCGTCGACGACCGGTCACCTGACGGCGCCTGGGGTCTGATCAGGACACTCGCCGACGCCGACTCCCGGATCATCGGCATCCGGCTCTCACGGAATTTCGGCCAGCACGCAGCCATCTCAGCGGGGCTCGCGTCCTGCTCGGGGGGCAAGGCCATAGTCATGGACGGCGACCTCCAGGACCCGCCTGAGTCCATTTCGGATCTGCTCGATGCGGCTGCTGGTCACGACGTGGTCTTCGCTCGGCGTCTGGGGCCCCATCAGGGTCCTGTCCGCCGTCTGCTCGGACGGTGGTATTTCGCAGTCCTCTCCGTCATGGGCGGCGGGCGAATCGACCCCTCCATCGGGGGGTTCGTCCTGATGGACCGGGCGGTGGTGGACGCCTTCCTCCGATTCAGCGAAAAGGACCGGCATCTCCTCTTCATCCTCCGCTGGCTGGGGTTCGACCAAACCACCATCGAGTACAGGAGGCCATCACGCCCGAGCGGCCGGAGTTCCTACGATCTCCGACGTCGCATCCACCACGCCTTCAGGGGAATCCTCTTCCAGGACACTCGCTTCCTAGGGGCGATCGTCGTTCTGGGCTTCACCGCGTCAGCCCTCGGCGGCTGTCTTGGCATCTGGGCCATCGTCCAGCGACTCACTGCCGGTTCCCAGGCTGGATGGACGAGCCTCGTCGCCCTCGTCCTCGTCACCTTCGGCATCCTGGTCGCGATCCAGGGAGTCGTCGGCCTCTATGTCGGCCGGGTCTTCGAGGAATCGAAGGGTCGACCGATCTACGTGGTAGACGAGACCACCACCGATCTCCGCACCTGAATGTCACCCGCAGACCTGAGGGTCACCCGGGCCCCAGATCCACCGAGTCGCCGATTCCCGACGACGCACCCGACAAGCGGTTCGTCGCGAGAAGGGCCGACCAGCGTCCGTTGGCGCCGAACCAGTCGAGGGGCGCATGCGGATCCACCGACTCGATGCCGTGGACCGCATTTGGATCGAGCCAGAGGAGGTCGCCCCTGGCGCAGACACGCTCCGGCCGGAAACCGCCTTCGGAACCGACGACGAGACCCCCCTCGAGGTAGTCGACACCCCACTCGCTCAGGACGAGGAGGCAGACCGCTGCCTGATGGGCTCCCACCGGGTCCCGGTGGAGGTTCATCCGCCCGCCACCGACCGGGTAGTGCTGGACCGCGATCCTGATGCTGGCGTCGTCCCCCATGCCCGGCTCCATGTGCGCACCCACCGGCAGACCGGCCAAGCGGTTCCGAATCTCGAACACCGGCTCGAGACGACTGAAGAGCCGGAACGGATCGTCGTTCCACGGGAAGAAGTTGAACTGATGGAAGACCCCGCTCACGTACGAACGAGGATCGGCCTCGTTGCGACGATGGAAGTCCGGAGCCCCGATCTCGATCGGACGCCATGCGGCCTGGGTTCGATCGCGCATCGCGCAGAGATCGGCGACGAGCTCCGCTGCTTCACCAGCGGAGAGGGCCCCTCTGGTCACTGCAACCGACGCTCTCTGAATCTCGGAGAGGAGCGCTGAGCAGGCCGAGGCACTCTGCGAGAGCCGATCCAATGAGGGTGACTCCCAGAGCACGTCGTCAGCCACCTTCAGGCCGGACACACGCCGCCGACACCGTCGCCCCGATCCTCGCCACGCGATTCCAACAGTCATCGACATCGCTCCCGACCACTGCGATCTGACCCCACCGGTCCGAAGTGGTCCGCAACTCGCCCGGCGAGCCGTCGTCGACAGGAAACACGTACGCGTCCACCAGCCGATCTTCCTCGCCGCGATCGGCACGAAGGTCTCCATGGACCCATCCGCCCTCCGGATGCCAGCCTGGCGGTGGGGTCAGGTACCTGATGACCGCAGCCCCATGTGGTTTCGGCGATCTGGCCGGCGGACGGCTCCCACAGGCCACGAGAGCCGCGTCGACCATGGGGTGTCGACCGGTCATGGCGGCGAGGAGGTCCGGGATGACACCACCGCCACAACGCGCCGCCAGCTCGATCGGACGGAGTCCGACTGGTGTCGCCACCATCTCGAGATGCACGGGTCCATCCGTGTACCCGAGCCGATCTGCGCACCGTTCCACGAACGCCTCCACCGGACCTCGGCCCCCTGGTCCTCCCGGCTTCGTCTCCCAGCCGGCGATGGATACCGCCTGATATTCGATGGCGAGGTTCACCCGGTAGGGAGGCGGCTGCTTCACGTTCCGTCCCACGCCATACACCGTCGCCTCGCCATCAACGAGAAGTGCATCGCAGGTTAGTTGTTCGCCGACGAGGACCTCCTCGGCGATCACCGAGCCATCGAGGGAACTCGTCTCCGCAGTCTGAAGGGATGCCTCTGCGTCGTCACCAGCCCGATGGATGACCACCCCCCGGGAGCCACCACGAGACCGCGCTGGCTTCACCACGACCTGGCCAGAGGCCTCGCGTGAGACCGCCTCTCGGAGATCTTCCACCGATTCGACGGACGTGAACCGGACGGAGAGCTGCGGATCGTCCTCCCACCGACGCCGCTGGAGTAGCTTCGACCCCACCGCAGCGCCGACGGTTCGACCCGCTCCAGACAGGCCGAACCGATCCACCAGTTCGACTGCGGTCCACATCGATGCCTCATCGGTGAACAGGACTCCGTCGAACGGTCCGCGCTCGGCGACGTACGCGATAACTCCACCGACATCCGTGGAGGGAAGTGCGACGCCGACGTCTGCGGCCCGGACGCCATGGGCCACCGGTTTGTCGTCCACCGCAGTCACCTCGAAGCCGGCGGCACGTAACCGTCGGATGCTGGGCACATGGGACCGATTGGCCCCCAGGATGAGGAGTCGCACGCGCGTCGGCCTTCCTACTCAGCCCTGTCCGGCCCGGTAGAGCCGTTGATCACCAGTTCGGTAGAACTCGTCCATCGAGGTCACCACGCGCGTGTACCAGCCGAGCAGCTGGCGCGTTCGTTCCGGCAGGTCCTCCAGCCTGCCGCCACCGATCGCCCGGACGTAATCGACCTGCTGCTTCAAGAACGCCTTCGTCCACTGGTGGTTCACCCCATATCGGGTTCCGGTGGACAGGTTCTGGCCGGCAGCGTGCCAGATGGTCGAGTCGAAGACGATCATCGAGCCAGCTGGGCAACAGATCGGCACCGAGGAGGTCTCGAACTCGTGCCGCGACGGCCCGCTCTCCTTCTGATGGCTCCCGGCGAGGACCCTGGTCGCACCATTCCGTTCCGTGAAGTCCGAGAGGGCGAAGAACGTGTTGACAGAGGCCAGGTAGCCGTTCATGTGCCGCGGGAAGTCCCGATGAGGCGTCGACTGGAAGCTTTCCGACGGCACCGCCACGACCTCGTCCGGCCGGTTCACGAAGCCGTTCTGGAGGTGGCAGATCGCCGTGGACCCTACGGTTCGGTCGACCACCGAGAGGACGGCGGGGATCTCAAAGAAGCTGAAGAACCATGGCCGATAGACCATGGGAACCCGGACAACTCCTCGTTCACCTGCGGCACGGAGCCGCTCGTCTCCCACCGATCGTCGGTGCTCCCGGTAGGCGGACTCGAGTTCATCGACCCCCTGTCGGACCTCAGCGTCCCCGAGAACTCCTTCGACGACGGCGAATCCCGGTCCAGCGGCGCTGACCGCCCCCACGACCCCCTCCAGCCAGTGGCTCTCCCCGACTCCGATCGTCAGAACCATCGGTCGCATTCCTCCTGACCCACGAGCAACAGCCCCGGAGGACCTACATTCAAGTGCTGATGAACCCTAGGAGGCCGAAGGAGCGAGATCCGAGTCTGGATGTCGGGGAATGCCGGTGAGCGGCCCACGAGCCGAGATGGGGCCGGTCGGGAGGTTCGGGCTCTTTGACGCCAACGCCCACCCGGATGTCACCTTGACGGACGGCCGCCGGTCCACACACGACAACACGGACTATTCGCACTACACGTCAGCAGCACTCGCCGCCGGATTCGTCGGTGCCTGTGCAGTGGGGCTGCCCGGCACCGATCCCAGACTCCATTTCGAGCGCTGCGGTGAGGATGGCTTCCTCCATCCCGTTTCACCCTGGAACGCTTCTCAGGACGGCTCTGTCGGGCAGAACATGTCCGAACTCCACCGAATCGGCTATCGGGCGGTCAAGATCCATCCGCGTCTCGGTGGTCCGTTGGTGGGCTCCGCTGAGTTCCGCGAGGCCGCCGCAGCCGCTGGCAGCCTGGGGATCGTCCTGTTCGTTTGCACCTACCCGTTCGGTGGACCCGGCGAGCGCCTCGGCGATCGACTTCTCGACGACCTCGAACGTGCCGTCGATCTCGCCCCAGACACCCGAATGGTCCTCCTCCACGGTGGAGCCATCGACCTTCTCCGATACGTGGAGTTCTGTCGAGCCAACCCACACCTCCTCCTCGATGTCTCCCTGACCCTGATGAAGTACAGGGGCAGCAGTGTCGATGCCGACCTTCGGTTCGCATTCGCCCAGTTCGATCGGAGGATCTGCATCGGGTCCGATCACCCGTGGTATACGCCCGATGACGTGGCCGACGCTGCGGACCTCTTCCTCGCCGACCTGGATGACGAGCGCTGCCAGCGCATTCTCCGCTCCAACATCGAGGGCTACCTCGAGCGGTGATCTCCAAGTCGGCGACCCCTCACCACGAGAGCGACGAGACCACCAGGTCCTCGATCGAACCGCCGCTCCAAACCGCCGCCATCAGGGCATCGCGTCCATATCGATCCCCCGAGTAGACGAGCACGATCCTCCTGCCGTCTCGAATCAGACGCGGATAGCACTGCTCTTCGGCAGCACCCGGAACGTGGGACAGACCCCCGACCTCCCCGATGCGTTGGAACCGCAGGTCCGGCCCAGCAACCGCCAGATGGATCCGATATCGATCGCCTCGCACGCAGAAGGCGCCGAGGAAGACCCCTCCCAGGTCGAGGACGGTGGGGTGACACAGCGAGTGCTCCCCGGCCTCCAGACCGATTGCCACACCACGGAGGACGGCGACCCTGCCGTCCGCATCGAGGAGCGCCCGATGCACCTCGTAACGATGCTGGAACGATCCGTCGACCTCGTCCCAGGCGAGAAACCGGGTGTAGAGAAGCTCCCACCCATCTGCGGTCGCCACCACCTCGCAGGAACCGGTGCCGAGGGGCGCGGCCTCGTGCTCGAACGCCATCCGGGGCCTACCCGCCGCACCATCCAGCGAGGTGTCTTGGTCCACGACGAGGAGGTCATTGCGAAACGGAATCTCGCCATCGAGACGTTGCCAGCCGACGCAATAGAGCCGGGTCCGTTCACCAGCGGTCCACAAGCACGGATAGCCGATGCCATGGCGGCCGGGGCCGCTGCGCCGATCCGACTTCAGGAGAAGCGGCCAGGCATCGTCGATCGACCCATGACCGTCCAGGTGGACATCGGCCCGCACGATCAACTGCTCCCCACGTTGATCCCGACCGACGAGCAGCATTTCGATCATCTCTCCTCGTAGGCGAATCGGAAAGGCGGGGCCGAGGCCCATCGGCATCGACACAGATCGCCCATCGTCGACGACCAGGGGCCGACATCCGGACCAACCTGTCAAGAGACGGCTCACGGAACTGCCAGCGTCCACGTCCCAATCGTCGCGCAGGGAACTGCATCCGCGGCGCTCCACCTATCGTGACCGAATCGCCCGATTCCCGCATGCAGGCCCACGCCACTGGCTCGACCCGATCTTCGTGTCGTCGGTTCTCCTCGTCGTGTACCTGCCAGCCGCGCTCTCACGACATGCGTGGAGTGATGACCTGCCCTTCCTCACCTCGACGACCACTGATCTCCTCGACCAGACACTCGCCCGGGGGCGTCCCATCTCAGGCCTCATCCAGGCCGTCGGCTTCGGGAGCGTCGATGGAATCGGCGGCCTTCCGACTCTCCGAGTCCTCGGACTATGTGGCCTCCTCCTCCTTGTGGACTGGTTTCGCCGACTCCTCGTCCGCTCGGGCCTCCCGGCCGGAACTGCACTGTTCATCGCCGTCACGGGTGGGCTCCTCCCCTCGTTCCACCAGATGCCGACCTGGGCAACGATCTTCACGTCCTCCTGGCTCCATCTCCTCGGCGGCATCGGTGGAGCCCGCTATCTCCGCTGGGCCGATGACAGACGCCGACGAGACCTCGTCATCGCCGTCGTCTCGCTGACCGTCACCATGCTCTCCTACCCGCCAGCGGCGATGTTCTGCTGGATCGTCCCGGTGGTTCGCTTCTCGATCGAACGCCCACCGCCTCGAGAGGCGGCGCTCCGAACCCTCGGCCTCGCGGCGACCGTGGCGGCGTCCACCGTCGCTGGGGCCTCACTTCTCGGAATCGCCGGACGGTTGTTCGACCTGCAGCGAACCGACCACCTTCGAGTGGTGTCGAGCCTCGACGCTCTGGCCGACAAGGCCGTGTGGTTCGTGACCAGGCCGGTCCTGATCGCAGCACGACCGTTCAACACCTGGAGCCCGTCCCCCATAGAAGCCGCCCTCACTGCGTTACCGGTCATCGGCATTGTCGTCCTCGCTCTCTGGGCTCGAGCGACCGGATCGGTCGGCAGGAGGACGCTCTCGACAGCGGTCATCGGCATCTGCACGGCACTCACCATGTCCAGCCACCTGGTGGCTCCGGACAACCAGGTCGAGTACCGGTTCATGACCGGCATCACGCTCGCGGTCTGGGCGCTGTTCGTCATCGCCGTCCGCGAGATGGCCGAGCGGACGCCCCTCGGCTCCCGGCCGAGGTCGCCCGGTTGGGCCACCCGCCGGCTGGCTGGAGGAACAGCGATGGTCCTCGTGGTCGTCCTCGCCGGGAGTGAGGCCCGCGCGTCCGTCGACAGGTTGATGGTCTCCCCTTCCAGAGACAAGGAGGCCTATCTCAGGTCAGCGGTCTCCACCTTCGATCCAACAGCCCACCGCGAGGTCGCGATCGTCCTACCGGAATCCTGGCCGTCCACCCGGCGACTCGGTGTCTTCTCCACCGTCACCGACCTCTCCCACCCGTGGGTCGCCGAACCGAACGTGCGCCTGCTCCTCGCCGAGAATGGGCATGACGTCTCCTCTCTTCCCGTTCGGACCACCGAGAGGAGCACTCCGCAACCCTCCATCCTCGTCGTGGATCTTCGCCCGTTCGCCGAGGCCCTCAGTGGCGCCACAGCGGAGCGACCGTGAGCGACGTTCCCCTCCTGGAGTTGGCCGGCGACCAGCCGGCCCCCATCGGCCCCACCGCCGATCCGGCGGTCCGGCTCAGCCTCGTCATCCCCACCTACGACGAGGCGGCCAACGTCGCCGCCTTGGTCCGGCGCCTCCACGAGGTCCTCACGGCCTCGGGAGTCGGCTTCGAGCTGATCGTCGTCGACGACGACAGTCCCGACCGCACCTGGGAGGTGGCCGCCGGCCTCGCCCGGGACCTCCCGAACCTCCGGATCATCCGGCGGACCGGGGCCTCGGGCCTGGCCACCGCGGTCATCTGCGGCTGGTCCCACGCCCGTGGCGAGGTCCTCGGCGTCATCGACGGCGACGGCCAGCACCCTCCCGAGGTGGTCGCCGACCTGCTGGAGGCCATGGACGCCCGGACGGAGGTGGCGGTGGCCAGCCGCCACGTGGACGGTGGCGGCGTCTCCGACTGGTCGGCGATCCGCCGCCTGCTCTCACGAGGCGCCCAGGCCCTCGGCCTCCTGCTCCTCCCCGGCACCGTCGGACGGGTCACCGACCCCATGAGCGGCTACTTCCTGGTCCGGCGAGACGTGGTGGCCGGCGTCGACCTGGACCCGGTGGGCTACAAGATCCTCCTCGAGGTGCTGGCCCGTGGCGAGGTCCGCCGGGTCACCGAGCGGCCCTACGTCTTCCTGGAGAGATCCGAGGGCGAGTCCAAGGTGTCGGCCCGCCACTATGTCGGCTACCTGCGCCACCTGATGCGCCTCAGGCTCCACCCGCTGCGGAGCCGGGCACTCGTCCGCTATCTCCTGGTCACCGGCCTGGCGGTCGTCGCCGACGCGGTGGCCTTCCTCTGGATCTTCGACCGGCACGGCTGGAACCTGACACGGTCGGCGGCCATCGCCGGCGAGGTCGGGATCCTGCTCACCGTGGCCCTCCACGACCTGTGGACGTTCGCCGGACGGGCCACGAGGGGCGCCGTCGACCGGATCCGCCGACTCCTCGGCGCGCAGGTCGCGCTCGGCCTCCTGCTGGGCGTCCGCCTCGCCGTCCTCAACGCCCTGGTCAACTGGTTCGACCTGGGACCCCTGGCCGCCTTCCTCGTGGCCATGGCCGCCCTCACCCCGGCCGGCCACCTCCTCGGGTCACGTCTCACCTGGCGGTCCGCCACGTCGTGACCACGAGCGCCGACTCGATGGAGCCGTCCTAGCGGTCGACCACCTCGGCGCGGAAGCGATCGAGGTTGGCGTTCCGTTCCTCGACCGGAAACGCGAAGTCCGGCACCAGCAGCTCGTCAACGCCGACGGCCGCGTACTCGTCCACCCGTCGTCTCAGCTGATCCGGCGTGCCCACCAGGCCGGACCGGAGGCCCAGGTGTTCGCGGACCGCCGCGGCATCCTCCTCGGTCTCGACGAACCGGAGCAGACCCACCGCCGACTTCTGGATCTCCGTCGGGTCCCGTCCCACGTCCTCGCAGTGCTGCTCGAGGACGCCGATCTTCTGGGCGACGTCCTCGGGCCGACCCCAGACGTTCCATTCGGTGGCGAAACGGGCCACCGTCCGCAGCGTGCGCTTCTCACCCCCGCCCCCAACCATGAGTGGCATCGGATCCTGGAGGGGCTTGGGCTCCATGGGCGCCTCGTCCAGCTCGTAGTAGCGACCGTGGAAGGTGGTTCGCTCACGGGAGAACAGCAGGGTGAGCACCTCGCAGGCTTCCTCGAACCGGTCCGAGCGGTCAGCGACCGAGCCCAGTTCCAAGCCGTACCGACGGTGTTCGTTCTCCTGCCAGCCGGCGCCGACGCCGACCACCAGGCGCCCGCCCGAGACGTGGTCGACCGTGGCGGCCATGTTGGCCAGCACCGCCGGGTGCCGGTACGTGTTGCCGGTCACCATCGCCCCGAGCCGAACCCGGGGCACGGCCACCGCGAGGGCAGCGAGCATGGTCCAGGCTTCGAGGATGGGACCCATCTCGGCCGAACCGTCCACCCCATCCTCGGGGCCGTAGCCCTCTGGCGGCGGCATGAAGTGGTCGGGCACCCAGATGCCATCCCACCCGGTGGCCTCAGCGTGTCGACAGCCCTCGAGCAGGTCAGCCCACGACTGTCCACCGTTGGCCCAGTAGGAGAATCGCATGACGCCGAACGTAGCGGTCACGGCCGACCCGTGGATGCGTCCCGGAACGGCCACGGGCCGGCCCACGGGGGACCGGCCCGGTTGCGCTCCGATTCGGGAGGCTTCTCGCTCCGGGGGTGGGGCTCGAACCCACGACCTGCGGATTAACAGTCCGACGCTCTGCCAGCTGAGCTACCCCGGAAAGGCGTGCGCAGGATACCAGCGGTGCCCTGCGCCCGATCAGCCCTCGTCGAGGTAGTCGCGCAGCTTCTGGGACCGGTTCGGGTGCTTGAGCTTGGACATCGTCCGGGCCTCGATCTGGCGGACCCGCTCCCGCGTCACCCCGAAGTGGGCGCCGACCTGCTCGAGGGTCAGCGGCTCGGTCCCGTCGAGTCCGAACCGCATCCGGACCACGTCCTTCTCGCGGACGTCCAGCTCGTCGAGGGCGGCCAGCACCGCCTCGCCGAGGAGGCGACGGGCCGCCGCATCCGCCGGGGCGACGGCCGTCGGGTCGGCCACCAGGTCGGCGAGGCTGGCGTCCTGCTCCTCGCCCATCGGGGAGTCCAACGACAGCGGGCTGTCCTGCTCGTTGGCGAGGCGCAGCAGCGACTCGACCTCGTCGACGGTCACCACGGCCCGCTCCGCCATCTCCGCCTTGGACGGTTCGCGCTCCAGTTCCTGGGCGAGGTCGCGCTGCACCCGAAGGACCCGGTTCATGGCATCGACCTTGTGGACGGGGATCCTGATGGTGCGGGACTGGTCCGCGATGGCCCGGGTGATGGCCTGGCGGATCCACCACGTGGCGTAGGTCGAGAACTTGAACCCCTTGGATGCGTCGAACTTCTCGACGGCCCGCATCAGGCCGAGGTTTCCCTCCTGGAACAGGTCGAGCAACGGCAGGCCGCGCCCCCCGTACTTCTTGGCCACCGACACCACCAGCCGCAGGTTGGCCCGGGTCAGCCGGTCGCGGGCCCGTTCGCCCCGACGTTGGATCCGGCGCAGGCTGGCCACCGCGGTCCGATCGGTCCGGCCCAGCTCGCCGGCCGCCGCCAGGTCGGCCAGCCGGCCCTCGGCCTCGATCCCCGCGGCCAGCGCCTCGGCCAGCTCGACCTCCTCGCGGGCGGTCAGCAGGGCCACCTGGCCGATCTCCCGGAGGTACAGGCGGGTCGAGTCGTTGACGCCGCCCGGGTCGCTCCCTGATTCGGGACGGACCCGGAACTCCACCCGGCTGGTCCGCACGAGCTTCAGCACCTCGGACGGGTCGGCCTCCACGGCCACCGTCTCGTCGAACTCGATGCCCTCGTCGGACAGTCGCCTGCGCACCCCATCGATCAGGTCGGCGGTGATCTCGGCGTCCTGGATGACGTCGATCACCTCGTCGAGGGAGAGGCTTCCGCGGTCGCGCCCGCGTCGGAGCAGGCGGGCCATCTCGTGCTCCGAGACCCCGGGCCAGGCGATCGGCCCGGGAGCGGCTTCAGGCATCGACCCTCCCCCCCGAGTAGTCGAGCAGCCACCGTAGCAACGGTTCGAGGGATGCGCCGTCGTCGACCACCTCACGCAGCCGGATGACCTCGGTCCGCAGGTAGGAGATGGATGGTTGGTAGGCGGCCAGGTCGCCGGTCTGGCGAGCCTCGGCCTCCAACGCGACGACCGTGCGCTCGGCCGCCTGATGGCACAGCCGGGTCAGGACGCCGAGCGGATCGTCGTCCGTGGCATCGGCGACGGCGAGGCGGCCCAGCAGATCGGCGACGGCCCCGTCGGCGGCATCACGGGCCGCGTGCAGGTCGTCCACCTCGGCCAGCACCGAGAACGTCGCCCGGTGGACCGGATCGTCGAACAGCAGCGGGACGAGGAGGTGCCGGACCTCGTCGGGCCGATGGACCATGAGTCGCAGGGCCTGGACCTCCGACGTGGGCCGACCCGCTCCCGCCTCTGGACCACCAGAGGAACCGGGGGGCACCGCCACGCCACGGACCCCACCCGAGGCAGCGGCCAATCCCCGCCGTCGGACCTCGTCGACGCCGACCAGGCACCGGTCGGCGATCCGCATGGCGTACTGGTCGCGCACCATGGCGTCGGGATGCTCGGCCACCAGGCCCATGGCCTCGGTGGCCGCCGCGGCCCGCCCCTCGGCCGAGTCCAGGTCACCGCGGTCGAGCACCCGGTCCACCCGGAACTCGAGGAACGGCCGGGCCCCCTCGATGGCCGCCCGCAACCCGTCGGGATCGGACCCGGCCAGGTCGCCCGGGTCGGAACCGGGCGGCAGCGCGGCCACGGCGAACCGGAGGCCGAACTCCTCCTCCCACGCGTACACCCGCTCGGCGGCCGCCTGGCCGGCACCGTCGGCGTCGAAGGCCAGCACCACCCGCTTGGCGAACCGGCCCATGAGCCGGGCGTGGCTGGGGGTCAGGGCGGTCCCGCAGGTGGCCACCGCCCGTTCGATCCCGGCCAGGTGACAGCCGATCACGTCGGTGTAGCCCTCGCACACCACCAGCTCGTCGACCCGGCCGGCCTCGGCCTTGGCCCAGTGCAGGCCGTAGAGGACGTCGGACTTCGAGTAGTACTCGGCGGCGTCGGAGGTGTTCTTGTACTTGGGGCCCTCGCCGTCGGGCAGCTTGCGGCCACCGAAGCCGACCGGGTTGCCCTGGGCGTCGAAGATGGGGAACACGATGCGGGCCCGGAAGAAGTCGTACTGGCCGCCCCGCCGGTTGATCCCGCCCAGGCCGGTGGCCTGGAGGTCGGCGTCGGACAGCTTCAGGTGGCGGGACAGGTGCGACCAGTCGTCGGGCGCCCACCCGATGGAGAAACGCCGGGCCACGTCGCCGTCGTAGCCGCGGGACCGCAGGTAGTCGCGTGCCGGCCGGGCGTCGGGGTCGGTCAGGAGCCGGTCGTGGTAGAAGTCGACGGCCTGCTGGACGAGCTCGGCGTGCTCCTTGCGCCGGTTGCGGCGACGGCCCTCGTTGTGATCGGTGTAGCGCAACTGGATCCCGGCCTTGGCGGCCAGGAACTCCACCGAGCCGGCGAAGTCGAGGCCCTCCACCTCGCGCACGAAGTCGATGACGTCGCCGGAGACCTGGCATCCGAAGCAGTAGTAGACGCCCTTCTCGGCGTTGACGGAGAACGACGGCGACTTCTCGCCGTGGAACGGGCAGAGGCCCATCCACTGGGCGCCCGTCTTCTTGAGCTGGGTGTGCTCGGTGATGATGCGGATGATGTCGGCTTCGTCGCGGACCCGCTTGACGTCCTCGTCGACGATGCCCATGGGGGCAACGTACCGCCGGGCGGTGACGCGGTTCAGCCGGAGGCGGCGTGACCCGGAGCGACGCCCCGGACGCCGGTCAGCGATCCCGTTCGATGAGCGCCTGGGCGACGGCGAGGCGGGCCACCGGCACCCGGTAGGGCGAGCACGACACGTGGTCGACCCCGGCCTCGACCAGCAGGCCGATCGACGCCGGATCACCGCCGTGCTCTCCGCACACCGACACCGGCAGGTCCGGTCGGGCCATGCGGCCGGCCCGGGTGGCCGCGGCGACCATCGGGCCGACCACGCCCTCGTCGAGGCGGGCGAACGGATCGGCGACCAGGAGACTTCTGTCCAGGTACTCCCCCATGAGGCGCTGGCCGGCGTCGTCGCGGCTCAGCCCGAAGACCATCTGGGTGAGGTCGTTGGTCCCGAAGGAGAAGAAGTCGGCGTGGCGGGCCATGTCGCCGGCCAGCAGCGCGGCCCGGGGCGTCTCGATCATCATCCCCACTGGCATCCCCACTGGCATCCCCGCGGGAAGTGCCTCGCCGGGGGCGGCCGCGGCGATCTCGTCGCGGATCCAGCCGCCGACGAGGGCCATCTCCTCGGAGGTGGCCACCAGCGGCACCATGACCCGGGCGTGTGGGTGTCCACCCATGGCCTCGACGTCGGCCACGGCGGCCAGCACGGCACGCACCTGCATCCGGTACAGGCCCTCGCGCAGCACCGCCAGGCGGACCCCGCGGGTGCCCAGCATCGGGTTGTGCTCCCGCCACGCCTCGGGTGCGTCGTCGCCGAGGAACTCGTGGAGCGGAGCGTCCAGGAGGCGCACGGTGACCGGCAGCGGTGCCATGGCGGCCAGCACCCCGGTCAGGTCCTCCCGGTGTGCCTCGGCCAGCGCGGCCAGCGTCGCCGACTCCTCGTCGGGGCCGTCCGCCAGTAGGAAGCGCCGGACCAACGGCAGGCGCTCGCCCAGGAAGAGGTGCTCGGTGCGGCACAGGCCCACGCCTTCGGCGCCGAGGCTCCGGGCCAGCGCAGCGTCGTCGACCCGGTCGGCGTTGGCCCACACCCCGACCCGTTCGCCCCGGACCTCGTCGGCCCACCCGAGGACCACCTCGAGGTCGGCCCGCACGTCGGCCCCGACCTCGGACGAACCCCCGGCCAGCGACCCGGCGAACACCTCGCCGGTACCCCCGTCCAGGCCGACCTCGTCGCCCCGGTCGAGCCGGTGGTCACCGACCACCACGTGGTCGTCGGCCACCTCGAGGCCGTCGACCCCGACGACCGCCGGGATCCCCCACCCGCGGGCCACGACCGCCGCGTGGCTGGCCGTCCCGCCCCGGGCGGTGACGATGCCGACCGCCAGGCGCATCCCGACCTCGTCGGCCGGCGTGGTCTCCACGCACACCAGCACCGCATCGCGCCCGGCGTCGGCCGCGTCCAGCACGTCGTCCACCGACAGGCAGAGCATCCCGGACCCGACCCCCGGACTGGCGGCCACCCCCGTGGCCACGGCCACCGCACCGCTGGCCGACGCGTCGGCCGAACCGTGGAGCACCTCCTCGACGAGCTCGGGCGGCACGGCGGCCACTGCCTGCCAGCGGGCCTCGGCGGTGCCGGCCTCCGTCGCCTCGGCGACGAGGGCCCGGAGGTCGTCGGGCCTCATGGACGACGGGAGCCGGTCACGCTCCCAGGCGGCCCGACAGGTGTCCGACCAGGTCGTCGATGGCCACCCGCTCCTGGGCCATGGAGTCGCGCTCGCGCACGGTCACGGCCCGGTCGTCGAGCGTGTCGAAGTCGATGGTGACGCAGAACGGCGTCCCGATCTCGTCCTGGCGCCGGTAGCGGCGACCGATGGCCTGCGTCTGGTCGTAGTCGCACATCCAGTGGGGCTGAAGCAGGCCGAGCACCTCGTTCGACGGGTCGATCAGCTCCGGCTTCCTGGACAGCGGCAGGACGGCCACCTTGTAGGGGGCGAGGCGGGGGTCGAGGCGCAGGACGGTGCGCACGTCGTCGTTGACCTCCTCCTCGTCGTAGGCGGCCATCAGGAACGCCATGGCGGTGCGGGTGGCGCCGGCCGCCGGCTCGATCACGTGCGGGACGTACCGCTCGCCGGAGCCCGGGTCGTGGTACTCGAGGCGGGCGCCGGAGTGCTCGGCATGGCGGTTCAGGTCGAAGTCGGTGCGGTTGGCGATGCCCTCCAACTCGTCCCAGCCCCACGGGAACAGGAACTCCACATCCGCGGTGGCCGACGAGTAGTGGCTGAGCTCGTCGCCCTCGTGCTCGCGGAGGCGCAGGCGGTCGTCGGGCATGCCGAGGTCGAGGTACCACGCCATGCGGGCGTCGCACCAGTGCCGGTACCACTCGTCGGACTCGTCGGGCGGGACGAAGAACTCCATCTCCATCTGCTCGAACTCGCGGGTCCGGAACACGAAGTTGCCCGGGGTGATCTCGTTGCGGAACGACTTGCCGATCTGGGCGATGCCGAACGGCGGCTTCTTCCGGGACGTGTTCAGCACGTTGGCGAAGTTGATGAACATGCCCTGGGCGGTCTCGGGCCGCAGGTAGACCTCGGCCGCCGACTCGACCATCGGTCCGGCGTGGGTCTTGAACATCAGGTTGAATTGGCGGGCCTCGGTCAGCGTGCCGGACTTCCCGCACGACGGACACGTCTCGGGGTCGTCCAGCTTGTCCTGACGGTGCCGGGCCCCGCACTCCCGGCAGTCGACCAACGGGTCGGTGAAGTTGGCCAGGTGCCCGGAGGCCTCCCACACCGCGGGCGGCGACAGGACCGAGGCGTCGAGGCCGACCACGTCGTGGCGCAGCTGCACCATGGTCCGCCACCACTGTTCCTTGACGTTGCGGAGCAGCAGCACGCCGAGGGGCCCGTAGTCGTAGGTGGAGCGGAAGCCGCCGTAGATGTCGGCCGACTGGAAGACGAACCCCCGCCGCTTCGACAGGTTCACCACCTTGTCGAAGAGCGACTCGTCGTTGGGGACCGGGCTGGCGGGGGGAGGACTCGGGGCCATCCGGGCAGGGTACCGATGTGGTCGCGCGTCGGAGGCGCCAGACTGGCCCGATGGGACTCGCCGACCGCCTCCGCGGCACCCGCGACAGCCGGGACCCCACCGCCGTGGTGGGCCGACGGATGATCGCCTGGCTGCTGGACAACCTGTTCACGGCCATCCTCGTGCTGCTGATCCACCGGGGCGACGCGGCCTACACCGCCGACGACGGCGGCCTGGCCATCAACCCGGACGTCATCTGGACGGTCACCATCCTCATGGTGCTGAACCAGGTGGCGCTGACGATGACCACCGGCTTCAGCCTCGGCAAGGCGGTCACCGGCCTGCGGGTCGTCCGCCGAACCGACGGCGGCCTGCCCGGCTTCCGGGGCGCGGCGGGGCGGACCCTGCCGTGGGTGGTGCCCATCCCGTTCATCCCCATCGTGGAGACGGGCCTGATGGTGGCCAGCAAGGGCCACCGGCGCATCGGCGACCGCATCGGGGGGACGCTGGTCGTGGACCGCGGCTGGATCGGCGAGCCGGTCCACGTGCCCGGCCTGGATCCCGGACCGGGCGACACCCCCGACGACCGACCGGACGACCTGCCGCCCGGCCCGATCGTCGACGCCTGACCTGGAACCGATCCCGACGCCCGCCTAACCCAGGACGCGCCTCGACCGGAGGCGCCGCTCCAGGTGGTACTCGACGGCCGCGTTGGCCACCGCGTCGACCTCGGCGCACACCCCCTCGTCGGTGACGGCCAGGGCGTCGGACAGGCCACCTCCGAGCACGGCCCGCATCACGGCGATGGCCGACGACGACACGGCCCGTCCCCGCCGGCACGCCTCGCAGAGCACCCCGCCCTCGCCGGGGTCGACGGCCACCAGCGGACCGTCGGTCCCGCACCGCACGCAGGCGTCGAGCTGGGGCGCCAGTCCCTCGTGGGCCAGCAGCTTCAGCAGGAAGGCCGGCACCACCAGGGCCGCCGGCCGCTCGTCGAGGGTGCGCAGCGCCCCGAGCAGCATCCGGTACCGACGCTCGTCGGGTTCACGGTCCGGGGCCACCACGTCGATCGCCTCGAGCAGCGCCGAGGCCTCGGCGAAGCGCTCGGCGTCGAGGCGGAGGCTCTCGAACCGGTCCAGCGTCTCGGCCTGGGTGACGACGTCCAGGTCGCCGCGGCCCCGGTGCAGCTGGACGGCGACGTGGCTGGTCGGTTCCAGGCGGCCGCCGAACTTCGAGCGGGTCTTGCGGACCCCCTTGGCCACCCCCCGGACCTTGCCGTGCTCGGCGGTCAGCAGCACCACGATGCGGTCGGCCTCGCCGAGGCGCCAGGTGCGCAGGACGATCCCGTCGTCCCGGTAGAGGCTCACCCGTCGTCCCGAGAGGGGATCACGCGGTGTCGGCCGGGTCCGATCCGGAGGCATCCGAGGCGCCGGCGGGCCCTCCCACCCCGCCGTAGCGGCGGTCCCGGTCCTGGTACTCCTTGATCGCCTCGTAGAGGTTCTCCCGGCCGAAGTCGGGCCAGAGCACGTCGCTGAACACCAGCTCGCTGTAGGCCAGCTCCCAGAGCAGGAAGTTGGAGATGCGGTACTCGCCGGACGTCCGGATGACCAGGTCCGGGTCGGGCATCTCGGGGTCGTAGAGGTGGCGGGCGATCGTCTTCTCGGTGACCCGCTTCACCCCGCCGTCGACGATGCGCTGGACGGCGTCGACCAGCTCGGCCCGGCCGCCGTAGTTGAAGGCGATGGTGAAGGTCAGCCCGGTGTTGTCGCGGGTGAGGGCGGCCGCCTCGTCCATCCGCCGGACCAGGCGACGGGGCACCCGGCGGTCACGGCGGCCGATGAAGCGGATGCGGATGTCGCGCTCGTGGAGTTCCTGCTGGCGGCCCAGGAGGATCTCCTCGTTGAACCGCAGGAGGAACTGGACCTCGTCGACCGGGCGGCGCCAGTTCTCGGTGGAGAAGGCGTACACGGTGAACCAGCCGACGCCGAGTCGATCCGCCGCGTCAAGGACCTCGAACAGCGACTGCTCGCCGGCCGTGTGGCCCTCGGTCCGGGGCAGGTTGCGCTGCTCGGCCCATCGCCCGTTGCCGTCCATGACGCAGGCGATGTGGTCGGGGATCCGACCGGGATCCAGGTCGCTGGGAAGCACCCCGAGACGGTACCCGCCGGGGCCGGGGCCCGGCCGTAGCCTCCGCCGGATGGACGCGGCCGAGGCGGCGGTGATCGCCCTCGAGGAGGCCTGCGGGGCGCTCCCCGGCGGAGGCGAGCGACGACCCGGCCAGGAGGCCATGGCCCGCCGGGTGGCCGAGGCGATCGACGGCGGCAGCCACCTGGTGGTCCGGGCCGGCACCGGGACCGGCAAGTCGATGGCGTACCTGGTCCCGGCCATCGTCTCCGGACGGACCACCATCGTGGCCACCGCCACCAAGGCCCTCCAGGACCAGTTGGCCACCAAGGACCTGCCCTTCCTCCGGGAGCACCTCGCCCCCCACCTGGGGCGGTCGTTCACCTTCTCGACCCTGAAGGGGCGGTCCAACTACGTGTGCGTCCAGCGCCTCGTCGAGGTGGCGTCCACCGGGTCCGGCCAGCAGCAGCTGGACGGCCTGGCCGAATCGGCCGACGCCGGACAGCTGGCGACCATCGCCGAGTGGGCGGGCGAGACGGAGACCGGCGACCGGTCCGACCTGCCGTTGGAGCCGTCGGCCGCCACGTGGGCGGCGGTCAGCGTCTCGTCGCAGGAGTGCCCGGGCGCCAACCGGTGCCCGAAGGGCGACGAGTGCTTCGCCGAGCGCGCCCGGGCCGAGGCCGAGGCGTCCGACGTGGTCGTCACCAACCTCCACCTGTACGGCATCGACCTGGCCGCCGAGGGGGCGATCCTCCCCGAGCACGACCTGGCCATCCTCGACGAGGCCCACCAGACGGAGGACGTGGTGGCCCGGGCCGTGGGCTGCGAGGTGCGGTCCGGACGGTTCCAGGCCCTCGTCCACCGGGCCCGGGCCATCCTGTCGGCATCGACGGCGGTGGACGACTTGGCCGAGGTGGCCGGGCGCGTCGACGACGCGCTCGTGCCCCACGTCGGCGACCGGGTCGTCCCGGCCGACCTCGGCGACCTCCGTTCCGCACTCGAACTGGCCGCCACCCGCCTCGCCGCTCTGCGTGCCGAACTGCTGGGCGTCCCCCAGGACGGGCCGGGAGACGTCGCGGCCCGTCGGGCACGCGCCCTGCGGACCTGCGAGGTGCTGGCCGACGACGTGTCGGCCGCCCTGGACCTCGACGGCGGCCCGGTCCCCGGCCGGAAGGTGGCGTGGACCGAGGGCTCGACCCACCGCCCCAGCCTCCAGGTGGCGCCCATCGACGTGGCGAGCGTCCTCGACCAGCGGCTCTGGCCCACCCGGACCGTGGTGCTGACCAGCGCCACCGTGCCGGCCAACCTCCCCGACCGCCTCGGCCTGGCCGACCACGACCACCGGTTCGAGGACGTGGGCAGTCCATTCGACTTCGAGAACCAGTCCCTCCTCTACTGCGCCACGGCGATGCCCGACCCCCGCGACGAGGGGTTCCTGGCGGCCTGCCACGACGAGATCGAGCGCCTGGCCGAGGCGTCGGGCGGCCGGATGCTGGCCCTGTTCACCAGCCGGCGGGCCCTCGACGCGGCCGTCGACGCACTCCGGGACCGGCTTCCGTGGCGGGTCCTCCACCAGGACGACCTTCCCAAGCCCCGTCTCGTCGCCGAGTTCGCCGATGACGAGACGTCCTGCCTGTTCGGGACCCGGGGCCTGTGGCACGGCATCGACGTCCCCGGGCCGAGCCTGTCGCTGGTCGTCATCGACCGGATCCCCTTCCCCCGGCCCGACGATCCGCTGCTGTCGGCCCGTCGGGACCTGGTGGGTCGGGAGCGCTCGTTCCGGGAGATCGACCTGCCGCTGGCCGCCACCGAGCTGGCCCAGGGGGCCGGGCGCCTGGTCCGGAGCACCACCGACCGGGGCATGGTCGCCGTCCTGGACCGTCGGCTGGCCACCAGCAGGGCCTACCGCTGGGACCTTCTGGCGGCGCTGCCGGACATGCCACGCACGGGGGACCGCGACGAGGCACTGGACTTCCTGGCCCGCCTCGTCGACTGACGGCCGGCGGAAGCGCTCAGTAGCCCAATCGGTCCAGGGCCCGGGGCTGCCGCTGCCAGCCCTTGTCGACGCGGACGACCAACTCCAGGAACGCACCCTCGGGCAACTGGGCCCGGGCCGCCGTGCCGACCTGCTTGAGGACGGACCCCTTGCGGCCGATCACGATCCCCTTCTGGGAGTCGCGTTCCACGAGGATCTCGCAGCGGATCCGCGGCCACTCCCACTCGGTCACCCGGGTGGCGATGGAGTGCGGCAACTCCTCCTGGACCACGGCCAGCAGCTGCTCCCGGACCAGCTCTGCCACCCAGAACGCCTCGGGCACGTCGGTGACCATGTCGTCGGGGTAGTACTGCGGCCCCTCGGGAAGGCGGGCCAGCACGTGCTCCCGCAGGGCGTCGACGCCGTCGCCGGTCCGCGCCGAGATCGGGAAGTACTCGTCGCATTCGAAGCCCGAGGCGGCGACCAGTTGCTCGGCCACCCGGTCACGCCCCACCCGGTCGACCTTGTTGACGACCAGCACCGTGCGGTCCTTCGGGAGGCCCTCGGCGATGAAGGCGTCGCCCCGGCCGATCGGCCCGTCGGCCTCCACGAGGAACAGCACCACGTCCATGTCGGCCAGGGCGGCCCGGGCGGTGTCGTTCAGGCGTTCGCCGAGGAGGGTCCGCGGCTTGTGGATGCCCGGCGTGTCGCAGAACACGGCCTGCACCCCGGGCCGGGTCAGCACCCCGCGCACCTCGGTCCGCGTGGTCTGCGGCTTGTCCGACACGATGGTGACCTTCTGGCCCAGCAACTGGTTGACCAGCGTGGACTTGCCGACGTTGGGGCGGCCGACCAGCGTCACGAAGCCCGACCGGTGGTCGGAGGCCGTGGTCACCGTCCCGACTCCCCTGTCATCCCGCGCCGCCCGCCACCGGACCGCTGATGCGGACCCGGGTGATGCGGCGCCCCTCCACCTGCTCCACGGTGAACGACCGTCCACCGCGCACCACCACCTCGCCCCGTTCGGGCACGTGCCCCAGGGCGTCGAAGATCATGCCGCCCACGGTGTCCCAGTCGCCGTCCGGGAGGTCCACGCCGAGCAGGTCGTCCAGCTCGTCGATGGGCATGCGACCGTGCACCCGGACCCCGCCCCCGGCGATCTCCTCGGCCAGCGGCTCCTCGGTGTCGAACTCGTCGACG
Source organism: Acidimicrobiales bacterium (assembly GCA_016845305.1). Classification (GTDB taxonomy): domain Bacteria; phylum Actinomycetota; class Acidimicrobiia; order Acidimicrobiales; family MedAcidi-G1; genus UBA9410. The sequence goes on along the minus strand of JAERSW010000075.1, from coordinate 19,027 downwards.
ATCTCGCCGACCACCTCCTCGAGGAGGTCCTCCATGGTGACCAGGCCGGCCGTCCCGCCGTACTCGTCCACCACCACGGCCAGGTGGAACCGGCCGCGTTGCATGGCCCGGAGGAGGTCGTCGGCCTTCATGGTCTCGGGGACGAACTCCGGCGGGCGAGCGATGTGCTCGACCAGCTCGTCGTCCCTCCCCTCCAGGTGCTTCTGGAGCAGCTGCTTGGCCAGGACCACGCCCACGATCTCGTCGAGGCCCGTCCCGGTCACCGGGAGCCGGCTGAACCCGCTCCGGGCCGCCTCGGCCATGGCCTCGGCCACCGTCGACCCGGAGGCCACGCACCCCATGTCGGGCCGGGGCACCATGACCTCGCGGACCAGCGTGTCGTCGAAGGCGATCAACGACCCGATCAGCTCGTGCTCCCTGGCGTCGATGGCCGCCGACTCGAGCGCCCGGTCGGCCACGGCCAACAGCTCCTCCTCGGAGACCGTCGGAGCACCGGACCGGAGCGACTGCGGGAGGAGCCGTTCGGCCAGCGAGACCAGCGGAACCGCCAACCACCGCAGCGGGGCGACACGGTCGAGGGCCCCCACCACCGACGAGGCCCGGAGGACCACCTCGTCGACCGCCCGGAGGGCGACGGCGCGGGGCACCACGTCGGCCAGCACGTAGCCGGCCAGCGCCAGGAGGGCGACGGCCGACGCCGACCAGCGCGCACCAGACCGGTCGGCCACCACGACGGCGAGGACGCCGGCGGACGACAGGCGGCACCCGAGGACCAGCAGGTGGACGACGGCCAGCGACCGCACGCGGTCGTCCAGCAGGGCCAGCATCCCGTCGGGCGCCCGTGCGTCGGTGGCCCGTGCGTCGGTGGCCCGTGCGTCGACGGCCCGTGCGTCGACGGCCTGCTCCTCCTCCAGGAGGACGCTGGCCCGGGCCCGACGGACGTGGAGCAGCGCGGTGCCCACGGCCACCAGGACGCCGGAGGCCGCCATCAGGACGCCCGACAGGGCGATGGCCAGGCCGAGGCTCACGGTCGGACCACCCCGTGGCGGCCCAGGTGCTCCCGTTCCCGCTCCCGCATGGCCGCCTCCTCGGCGGGCTCGGCGTGGTCGTGGCCGAGCAGGTGGAGGACGCCGTGCACCACCAGCAGGGCCAGCTCCGACGGGTAGTCGCCGGCATGGCCGGGCGCCTGTCGGGCGGCCACCGACGGGCAGACCACGACGTCGCCGAGCAGCACCGGAACGGCGTCGGACACCTCGGCCGGATCGTCGACCGGGAACGACAACACGTCGGTCGGTCCGTCGCCGCCCATGTGCTCGACGTTGAGTTCGGCCATCGGCCCCTCGTCGACGAAGTGCAGGTGGACCTCCAGGTCGCGCCCGTCGAGGCCCTCGGCGGTCAGGACGTCGCGCACCACCGAGCCCCACCGGTCGACGTCGACGGCGTGCGCCGGATCGGGGTCGTCCCGTTCGTCGTCGACGAGCACCCGGAGCGACCCGCTCACGGACGGTCGCCCGTCTCCCGGGCGCCAGCCTCCTGAGAACCGGCTTCTCGAGGGCGGGCCTCCCGGTCATAGGCCTCGACGATGTCCTGGACGATCCGGTGGCGGACCACGTCCCGGGCGCCGAGCCGCACGAACGAGAGGCCGTCGATGCCGGCCAGGGTGCGTTCCAGGCCATCGAGGCCGCTGCGCCCCCCGGGCACGTCGACCTGGCTGACGTCGCCGGTCACCACCACCCTCGACCCGAACCCGACCCGGGTCAGGAACATCTTCATCTGCTCGGGGGTCGTGTTCTGTGCCTCGTCGAGGATCACGAAGCTGTTGTTGAGCGTCCGGCCCCGCATGAAGGCCAGCGGCGCCACCTCCACCTGGCCCCGGTCGAGGAGTCGCTGGGCGGTCTCGGCATCGACCATGTCGAACAGGGCGTCGTAAAGGGGCCGCAGGTACGGGTCCACCTTGGCCATCAGGTCGCCGGGCAGGAACCCGACCCGCTCCCCCGCCTCGACCAGCGGACGGGTCAGGACGATGCGGTCCACCTGGCCGGCCTGCAGGGCCCGGACGGCCATGGCCACGGCCAGCCAGCTCTTGCCGGTGCCCGCCGGCCCCACGGCGAAGGTGATGATCCCGCCGGTCACCGCCTCCACGTACCGCTTCTGGCCGGCCGAGCGGGCCCGCACCGGCTTGCCCCTCGACGTCCGGAGGATCTCGGTGGTCAGCACCTCGGAGGGCCTCTCGTCGGCCCGGATCATGTCGATGGCCCGGTCCAGGGTGCGCTCGTCGACGGCCAGGCCCTTCTGGAGCAGGGCCACCACCTCGGCGAAGACCAGCTGGACGGTCGGCGCGTGCTCGCCGTCGATGGTGATGGCGTTGCCCCGCACGTGGATGGCCGACCCGGGGAACGCCCCCTCGACGCGCCGGAGCAGGGCGTCCTGCTCGCCCACCAACTCCGACATCAGGTCGTTGCCGGGCACGGTGAGGGTGACGCTGGTCGACTCCATGGGCAGGCGGACAGGCTACAAGCGGCCGGGGCTACCCTCGCCCGATGGGCGCACCCGTCCCCGACGAGCCCCGTCCGGAGGAACCCCCGTCCGGCGGCCCGATCCCGGACGGCGCGTTCGACGAGGACCCCGACCAGGCCCTCCGGCGGTTCGCCGCCGAGGCCGACGTGGCCGACGCCATCCGTCGCCTCGGCGAGGAATCGTGGCTCCGCCTCCAGAGCGAGGAGTCGGCCCACCTGGCGGGCCTGCTGCTGGACCTGGTGGAGCGGTCGGAACCGGTGGAGCTGTCACTGGCCAACGGGTCCCGGCCCGTGGGGCGTCTCGAGGCCCTCGGCAGTGACCTCGTCGCGGTCCGCCTCGACGACGGCGACCTGTCGCTGGTCAGGCGGTCGGCCATCGAGGCCATCCGGCTTCCCGCCGACGCCCCCGATCTGGTCGGCGACCGGCCCGCCGACGACTCCGCCGAGCGGCTGGACCTCCGCTCGGCGTTGGGGCGACTGCTGGTGGACCGCCCGAGCGTCCGGATCTGGACCCGGAGCGGCGGGGACGCCATCGAGGGCGTGCTGGAACGGATCGGGATGGACACCCTGGTGGTCGCCGAGGAGTCCGGCTCGGTCGTCCACGTCCCCCTGGAGGCCGTGGTCGAGGCCCGCCTGGCCCGGACCTAGCGCCGGCGCCGCTTCTTCTTTTTTCCGGGCTTCTTTCCGGAACTCCCGCCAGATCCGGATGCCTTCCCGCCCCGGCGGCGGAAGCGGCCCTTCCCGGCCTGCTCGGCGTCCAGGTCGGCCATCACCCGGGCCCCGGCCTCGTTGACGATGTCCTCGGCGGCATCCAGCAGCGCGGCGATGCTGTCGTCGGTGCCAAGGCCTTCCGGCTCGTCGGGCGTCTCCGGGGTGACGAGGGTGCCGTGGCTCCAGTTCACGTCGACCCGGCGCTTGGTGAACGACGGGCAGTCGTCGGGGCAACGCCAGGGCGCCTCGGGGGCGAGGTCCAGGTCGCACTTGCGGACCGTGTCCCCGTTGGGGTAGCTGCGGCTCTCGAAGTGCTTGCAGTCCTGGCGCATCGGCATGGCGCCAGTGTGTCGCGTCGGCGCGCCTCGGCGGCGACAGGCTCGTGGATCAGGCGGGCGACGGGCCCGGGTCAGCCGACCGAGCCCTCCATCTGCAGCTCGATCAGGCGGCTCCACTCCACCGCGTACTCCATGGGCAGCGTCCGGGTGACCGGCTCGATGAAGCCGTTGACCACCATCGACATGGCCTGCTCCTCGGTGAGGCCCCGGCTCATCAGGTAGAAGAGCTGGTCGTCGGCCACCTTGGACACCGTGGCCTCGTGGCCGATCACCGCGTCGGCCGAGCCGACCTCCATGTAGGGGTAGGTGTCGGAGATGCTGTCGTCGTCGAGGATCAGGGCGTCGCACTGCACGTGGCTCTTGCAGCCGTAGGCGTCGTCCTCGACCCGCACCAGGCCCCGGTAGCTGGTCCGGCCACCGTCCTTGGAGATCGACTTGGACACGATCTTGGACGTGGTCTCGGGCGCGGCGTGGGTCATCTTTGCGCCCGCGTCCTGGTGCTGGCCGGGACCGGCGTAGGCCACCGAAAGGACCTCGCCGGAGGCCTTCGGACCGGCCAGGACCACGGCCGGGTACTTCATGGTGAGGCGCGACCCGATGTTGCCGTCGATCCACTCCATGTGGCCCTCGGCCTCCACCCGGGCCCGCTTGGTGACCAGGTTGTAGACGTTGCTGGACCAGTTCTGGATGGTCGTGTAGGTGACCCGGGCGGCCTGCTTGACGACGATCTCGACCACGGCCGAGTGCAGCGAGTCGGTCGTGTACACCGGGGCCGAACAGCCCTCGATGTAGTGCACCTCGGAGCCCTCGTCGGCGATGATCAGGGTGCGTTCGAACTGGCCCATGTTCTCGGCGTTGATCCGGAAGTAGGCCTGCAACGGCATGTCGACCTTGACGCCGGGCGGCACGTAGATGAACGAGCCACCGCTCCACACCGCCGAGTTCAGCGCCGAGAACTTGTTGTCGTTCGGCGGGATGATCCGACCGAAGTAGGCCCGCACGATCTCCGGGTGCTCCCGAAGGGCGGTGTCCATGTCGCAGAAGATGACGCCCTGTTCCTCGAGGTCCTCGCGGTTGCGGTGGTAGACGACCTCGGACTCGTACTGGGCGGTCACCCCGGCCAGGTACTTCCGCTCGGCCTCGGGGATGCCCAGCTTCTCGTAGGTGTTCTTGATCGACTCCGGGACCTCGTCCCAGTCGTCGCTGAGCGACTCGGTGGGCTTGATGTAGTAGAAGATGTCGTCGAAGTCGATGCCCGACATGTCGCCGCCCCACCACGGCATGGGCCGCCGGCCGAACCGGTCGTAGGACTTGAGCCGGAAGTCCCGCATCCAGTCGGGCTCGCCCTTCATCCACGACATCTCGCGGATGACGTCGGCGTCCAGGCCCTTGGTGGGCTTGTAGACGTAGTCCTCCTCGTCGCTCCAGCCGAGCTTGTAGCGGCTGAGGTCGAGGCCCAGGTCGGTGGCGGACATCGGCGGATCTCCTGTGGGCGGTGGCGGGATTTCTCCTATGGGGATAGTAACAATCCCGGCCCCGGTTCCGGAGGGTCTCCCTGTCAGACGTACTGGCGTCAGGCGTGCGGGCGTCAGGCGTGCTGGCGGCGCTGGCCGTCCAGCCAGCCCAGCAGCAGGGCGATGGCCCGTGGGTCGTGGCGCAGGTGGTGCCCGGCCCCCGAGATGATCCTCAGGTCGGCCCCTCCGTGGGCTGCGGCCACCACCCGGGCGTCCAGCGAGGGGACGATCTCGTCGTCGTTCCCGTGCACCACCAGCAGGTCGCGGGGCGCCAGGTCGGCGACGGAGCGCTCCGCGGACAGGTCGCGCAGCGGCGCCGCCCACCGGTTGAAGTCGTCCGGACCCTCATCGTCGGACACCAGGCCGGCGTCGCGGGCGTGCAGCAGCAGGCGCCGCGGGTTGGCCGCCCAGTCCGCCCAGTCGGTCGGCGTGGCCAGGGCACCCACACCGCTGATCCCGTCGGCGGCCGCCGCGGCGCAGATCGACAGGGCCCCGCCGCTGCCGAACCCCACCGCCCACACCCGGCTCACGCCCGCCTGGCTCCCCAGGTCGGCCGCAGCGGCGGCCACGTCGTCCCGCCAGCCGTCGAGGCTGAAGTACCCCTCGGAACCGGGCATGCCCCGCAGGTACGGGACCATCGCCACCCAGCCCATCTCCGTCGCGATCCGGAAGGCCAGCTCGGGGAAGGTGGCCACCGAGTTGGCGCCGCCGTCGGGCCCGCTGGGGAAGCCGTGCACGATGACCACCCCGGGCACGTCCCGACCCGGTTCCGGCGAAGGCGGCCGCGCCAGGTGGGCGGCCAGGGACAGCCCGTCGGACCGGAAGCGGTGGTTCTCGAACCCGCCGGTGACGGGCCGACTCGGCGATGCGGTGACCATCGGGCGGACGGGGTCGATCCCCGGGACGGGTCAGTCCAGGCGGCGGAGGGTGTCGCGGAACTCCCTCCCCCGCTGCACGTAGACCTCGGCGTTGACCATGTTGACGTCCTCGGGCACCACGCCCTCGCGGACGGTGGCCGGCACGCCGAGGGCCAACGACAGCGGCGGCACGACCTGGCCGTTGCGGACCATGGCGTTGGCACCGACGATCGAACCCCGACCGATCACCGCCTCGTGGAGCACCACCGCGCCCACGCCGACCAGCGCCCGGTCCTCGATGGTGCAGCCCTCGAGGTGGCACAGGTGCCCGAGGGTGACGTCCTCGCCGACGACGGTTGCCAGGTGGCTGGTGCAGTGGAGCACGGCGTTGTCCTGGACCGACGTCCGGGCACCGATGCGGATCTCGTTGTCGTCGGCCCGCAGGACGGCCCCGGGCCACACGCTGGCCTCGGGTCCGAGCACGACGCTGCCGATGACCACGGCCAGCGGGTGCACGTAGGCGGTCGGGTCGATGACCGGCTGGCGTTCGCCGAGGGCGTAGATCGCCATCAGCCGTGCTCGACGTAGGCGCCGTAGCGACCGCCCAGGAAAACCAGCGGTGACCCCTCGTCGACGTGGGACACGCCCACGACCCGACCCATCACGAACCAGTGGTCGCCGGCGTCGACCACCTCGTGGACGGTGCAGTCGATCGACGCCAGACAGGACGGGATGGCCGGCGAGCCGGTGCCCTCGGCGGGCTGCCAGCCGGTGCCCTCCCACGGGTCGCCGTCCTTGCGGAAGAAGGCGTTGGACAGCTCCGCCTGGTCGTCGGCCAGCACGTTCACGCAGAAGGCGCCCGCCCCCTCCATGCGACCCCACGTGTAGGAGCCCTTGCCGGGCAGGAAGCCGACCAGCGGCGGGTCCATGGACACCGACACGAACGAGCCGATGACCATGGCCAGGGGCTCGTCGCCGTCCATGGCCGTCACCAGGGTCACCCCGGTCGGGTAGCGGCCCAGCACCTTGCGGTACAGGTCGCCGTCGATCTCGCTCCCGTCACCGGGCTGCTCCTCGGTCATGGGTCCCCTCGGACTCGGCGGGCCGCTGGTCGGCCCGACGGAACGGGACGCTAGCGGGACGCCCCGGCCGGGACCGGACCGGTCGACGGCAGTTCCGGGTGGACCGGGAGGGCCGGCAGGAGCCGCGAGTCGCCCTCGGCGGCGGCCGTCACCCGACCCACGTCGAGGCCGACGGCCCGCCGGGACGCCGAGGCCAGCAGCTCGTCGACCTGGTCGTCGTCGTGGGCGGGATCGTGGTGGAACAGGACCAGCTCGTCGACGCCGGCCCGGTGGGCGACCTCGAGGGCGTAGTCCACGGTGCAGTGACCCCAGTGGGGCCGCTCGGCGAACTCCTCGGGGGTGAACTGGGCGTCGTGGATCAGCAGGTCCACGCCGTCGGCCAGCTCCAGCACCGGGTCGGCGATCCGATGGGGATCGTCGGCGGGTTGCTGGTGGTCGCTGACGTAGGCCACCGACCGGCCGCCCCAGTCGACCCGGTAGCCGTAGGTACGGCCCACGTGGGGCACCGACCGGGCGGTCACCCGGGCCGGGCCGACCATCCAGGACGTCTCGGCCACGTCGTGGAAGGCGATGGTGCCCGGCAGGTCCCGGAAGCAGATGGGGAAGAACGGCGGGTTCATGAAGGCGTCGAACGACTCCACGAGGGTCGCCCCGGCGTCGGCCGGCCCGTACACGTCGAGGTGGGCGCCGTCGCAGTGCAGCGGGCCGAAGAACGGCAGCCCCTGCACGTGGTCCCAGTGGAGGTGGGTGACCAGCGCGGTGCCCCGGAAGGGTCGACCGTCGGCGGTGCCCGGGCAGTCGCCGGCCCGCCCCTCGGCGTCGAGCCCGTAGAAGCGCAGCCCGGTCCCCAGGTCGAACAGGATCGGATCCCCGCCCGGCACATCGAGGACCACGCACGAGGTGTTGCCCCCGTACCGGCGGTTGTCGTCGCACGGGCACGGGGTGGAACCCCGGACGCCGTAGAACGAGACCTCGAGCGACTCCCCCATCGACGGCAAGGGTACGGATGGCCTCCGGGCCGGTGGGGAGGATGTGACGCATCTCTCAGCGGGTGCGGTGTGACATCGGGGACGGCGCGAGACTGCCGCCATGGTCGCCGACATCGGCTCCGCAGGCATCGGCGACGGGCTCGTCGCCGTCGTCAAGGCCGAGTGCCCGGCCTGCGACCTGGTCCGACCGGTGCTGGCCGACCTGGCCAGCAGGGCCGGGCTGGTCGTCTACACGCAGGACGATCCGGCGTTCCCGGCCGTCGCCGACTGGGTGGTCGACGACACCGACCTCGCCGTCAGCTGGCACCTCGACCTGGAGGCCGTGCCCACCCTGCTGCGGATCGCCGACGGCTCCGAGGCGGGTCGGCTGGAGGGCTGGGACCGCGACCGGTGGGAGGCGTTCACCGGCGTGGAGGACCTGGGCCCGGACCTGCCTCCCTTCAAGCCCGGCTGAGGGTCGCTGACGGTCGACCCCGGGCGGGTCGACGAACTGCGGGCCCGCTTCGGCGGTTCGACGCTGTCGTCTCGACGGGTCGACGTGGCCGCCATGGAGGACGAGGCCGAGGCCATGTACGAGCGGGGCTGGACCGACGGCCTGCCCGTCGTCCCGCCGACCGAGGCCCGGGTGCTGGCCATGCTCGAGGGCACCACACGTCGACCCGACGAGGTCGTCGCGCTGCTGCCCCCGAACCTGGCCGAGTGCACCGTCGAGAAGGTGGCCGTCAACGCCGTGCTGGCCGGCTGCCGACCCGAGTACCTGCCGGTGGTGCTGGCCGCCGTCGAGGCCGTCTGCACCGACGAGTTCAACATGCACGGGATCCTCGCCACCACCATGGGCGTCGGGCCGGTGCTGGTCGTGAACGGCCCCATCGCGGACCGCATCGGCATGAACTCGGGGATCAACGCCCTCGGCCACGGCAACCGGGCCAACCTGACCATCGGTCGGGCCCTCCAGCTGGTTGTGCGCAACGTGGGCGGCGGTCGACCCGGCGAGGTGGATCGGGCCACCCACGGCAGCCCGGCCAAGCTGTCGTTCTGCTTCGCCGAGGACGAGACAGGGTCGCCGTGGACCACGCTGGCCGAGGACCGTGGCTTCGCCCGCGATGCCGACGTGGTCACCGCGTTCTGTGGCGAGGCACCCCGGATCGTCGTCGACCAGAAGAGCCGCTCGGCCGACTCGCTGGTCCGCGCCCTCGCCGAGGGGCTGCGGTCCGCCGTGTCACCGCGGACCGTGATGGGCATGGACGCCATGCTGGTGGTGTCGCCCGAGCACGTGGCCCGGTTCCGCGACGCCGGCTGGGACCGGGCCCGCTTCATGGAGGAACTCGGCGGCCACCTGATGGTCGAGGCCGACACGATCCTGGCCGGAGCGGGCGGCATCGAGGAGGGCGTCCCCGAGGGCTTCGCCGGCACCACCCTGCCGAAGTTCCGGCCCGGTGGCCTGCTGGTCGTCCACGCCGGCGGCCCGGCCGGCCTGTTCTCATCGGTCGTGGGAGGCTGGTTGAACGGACCGATGGGCAGCGAACCGACGAGCAGGGAGATCACGCCATGAACGGAACCACGCTGCTGGACCCGACCGCCGAGACGGCGCCGGCCGACCGGGAACTGACGCCACGCAAGGCCTCGCTCGATGGCCTGACCGTCGGGCTGCTCGACATCAGCAAGCCGCGGGGCGACGTCTTCCTCGACCGGCTCGAGGAGAACCTGGGCCGCCGGGGGGCGTCGGTGCTGCGGTTCGCCAAGCCGACGTTCACCAAGCCGGCCCCGGCCGACCTGCGCCACGAGATCGCCACCACCTGCGACGCCGTGATCGAGGCCCTCGCCGATTGAGGATCGTGTACGACGTGCAGTGTGCACGACATCGACGATCTGGAGCGGCGGGGCCTGCCGGGGGTGGTGGTCGCCTCCGAACCGTTCGCCGACGCCGCCGAGACGCAAGCCCGGGCGCTCGGCCTCGACGTGGCCCGCGTGTTCACGCCGCATCCGGTCCAGGACCGCACCGACGACGAGATGCACGCCATGGCCGACGCCACGGTCGACGCCATCGTCGCCGCCCTCATCGGTTCCTGAGGTCCGGTTCCCGACCCACCGGGCGGCCACCGGTTCCCCGGTCAGGAGAGTCGTCGGCTCACTCGGGTAGCGACCAGCCGCCGGGCACGGTGACGGCGAGGCCGTCGGCGACGACGGTCGCCGCGACCCGTGCGGCCCGGCCCGGGTCGTCCGGCCAACCCATCACGGTGGCCAGGTCGGCGTCGGCCACCGGCCCGTCGGCCAGCGCCGCCACGAGGCGGCCGCGGCCCTGACGGTCGGAGCCCTCGAAGGCCGACTGCCGTCCGGCGACGCCGGCCGAACCGACGGCGGGGTCGGGACCCACCCCACGCCACGCACAGCCCGACGCGAGAGGACAGTTCCCACACCGGGGGCCGCGAGCCCGGCAGGTGGTGGCTCCGAGGTCGAGGACCACCTGGTTCCAGGCCCACCCGTCCCCGGCGGGGACCGAGGCGTCGGCCAACCCCTGGGCTACGCGGGCCGTCAGGCGCCGACCGGTCCAGCGGGCCAGCACCCGGGCCACGTTGGTGTCGACCACGGCCACGTCGTCCTCGTGGGCGAAGGCCAGCACCGCCCGTGCCGTGTACGGACCCACTCCCGGAAGGGCCAGCAGTCCGTCGAGGTCGGCCGGCAGGACGCCCCCGTGGCGCTCCACCACGACCGTGGCCGCCCGGTGCAGGTTCACGGCCCGCCGGTTGTAGCCCAGTCCCGACCACTCGGCGATCACCTCCCCGGGGGCGGCGCCGGCACAGGCAGCCGGCGTGGGGAACCGCGCCAGGAACCGGGGCCAGCGCTCCACGACCCGCTCGACCCGCGTCTGCTGCAGCATCACCTCCGACACGAGGATCGGCCACGGGTCGCGTACCCGTCGCCACGGCAGGTCCCGCAGCCGCGGACGGCCCCACGCCAGGAGCCCCGGATCCAGCGGTTCGGCCGGCAGCATCGGCCGGACGGTAGTGCCGCCGGTCGGCCCGGCGGGAGGCCCCACGCCGGGTCGTGCGCGCTAGCGTCACCGCCCGTGGCGAACGCACCCGACCTCACGACCGAACTGCAGCCGGTGGGCGGCGACCCCCGTCCGCTGGAAGAACTGCTGACCACGTTCCCGCTGGCCGCGGTGGTGGTCGACCCGTACACCCACGAGAGCTCGTGGCTGCTCGACACCGCCCGACGGATCCTCGGCGTGTTCCGGGGTGCTGACGTGCGCGTCGCCTTCCTGGTGGCCGGCACCGACGCCGAGGGCGCCGCGTCCTTCATGGGTCCTCTGGCCGACGAGACGCTCACCCTCGCCGACCCGGACCGCTCCGTCGCCCGCTCCATGGGCCTCGACTCGCTGCCCGCGTTCATCGCCATCCGCCAGGACGGCTCGGTGCTCGGCACCGCCGAGGGCTGGGACCCCGCCGCCTGGCGTGACGCCGCCGCCGCCCTGGCCGACATGACCAGCTGGTCGCGGCCGGAGATCCCCGCCGCCGGCGATCCGGCCCCCTACGCCGGCACCGCCGCCCTCGGCTGACCGGACCCGCGTCCCGGGTTCCCTCCCCAGCCGACGATTCACAGGACGAACCGGCCACCGGAGATGCGCGTCCGCGTCGGATTCGGCTTCGGCGGCGCCGCACGGGCGTCGGACCCGGCGGGTGACCAGCAGGCCTTCGGCCGCATCGTCGACGACCTGGAGCGGCTCGGCTTCGACTCGCTGTGGGTGAGCGAGCGGGCCACCGGCACGACGCTGGACCCGATGGTGGCCATGGCGTTCGCCGCCGGCCGGACCGAGAAGCTCAAGTTCGGACCGGCGGTCATGGTGCTGCCGGGTCGCAATCCGGTGCTGTGCGCCAAGGCCCTGGCCAGCCTGGACCGGATCTCGAACGGACGGTGCCTGCCCGCCTTCGGTCTCGGCATCGCGGATGCGGCCGAACACCAGGCCTTCGGCGTCGACCGTCGGGAACGGGCCGCCTGGTTCGACGAGGCGCTGCCGCTGGTGCGCCGCCTGTGGACCGAGGACCGCGTCGACCACCGCGGTGAACGGTTCCACCTCGACGGCGTGCGGGTGCTACCCAAGCCGGTCCAGGACCCGTTCGAGGTGTGGCTGGGCGGACGCGCCCCGTCGGAGCTCCGGCGGTGCGGACGGCTCGGCGACGGCTGGCTGCCCAGCTTCGCCACCCCGGCCACCGTGGCCGACGGCATCCGCATCGTCGACGAGGCGGCGGCCGACGCGGGTCGGGCCATCGACCGCGAGCACTTCGGGGCGCTGGTCCCGTTCGTGCACGGCGCCCTGCCCGAACGCTTCGCCGAGAGGCTCCGGACCCAGCAGCCCGACGTCGATCCCGGCGACGTCGTGGCCCAGGGCGTCCGTGGCCTGGCCGCCCGTCTGGCGGAGTTCGTCGACGCGGGTGCGTCGAAGTTCGTGGTGTTCCCACTGGACGAACCGACCCCCGTCGGGCCGTCCGAGACCGATGCATGGCGTGCCACCATCGAGGACGTCGCCGCCGAATGCCTGCCCCTCCAGGAGTGACCACCCCATGACCTCCAAGAACATCGCCGTCGCCCCCGCCTCACGGCCCGCCATGTACGAGGCCATGTGCCGCGCCGTCACCGCCGGCGGCGGGACCGTGTCCGACGTGGGAGACGCCGAGGGCCTCGTGTGGGCCGACCCGGCCCGACCCGACCAGTTCCCGGAGCTCGTGGCCGGGGCCGACCGACTGATCTGGATCCAACTCCCCTACGCCGGCATCGAACCCTTCGCCCACCACCTGGACCCCCGGTGGACCTGGACGTGCGGCAAGGGCGTGTACGCACCGGCGGTAGCGGAGATGGTGCTCGGCCACCTGCTGGCCCTCGGCAAGAACCTGCACGGGTACGCCCGGGCCACCACCTGGGAGGGCCCGGTCGGGCGGATCCTGGCCGGGAGCCGGGTGACGATCCTGGGCGGCGGCGGCATCACCGCTTGCCTGCTGCCGTTGCTGGCTCCGTTCGGCTGCGACGTGACCGTGGTGCGCCGTTCGGACGAGCCGGTCGCCGGCGCCGACCGGACCATCACCACGGCCCGCCTCCACGAGGTCCTGCCCCGCACCGACGTGCTGGTGCTGGCCCTGGCCCTCACCGACGAGACGGTCGGGATCATCGGCGCTCCGGAACTCGCCGCGCTGCCCGACCACGCCCTGCTGGTCAACGTGGCCCGCGGTGGGCACGTGGTCACCGACGACCTGGTCGACGCCCTGGCTGCGGGACGGCTGGGTGGCGCGGCACTGGACGTGACCGACCCCGAGCCACTCCCCGACGGCCATCCGCTGTGGGCCGAGCCGAACTGCCTCATCACCCCGCACGTCGCCAACACGCCGGAGATGGGCCTCGCCCTGCTGGAGCCGTTCGTGGCCGAGAACGTGCGGCGGTTCTGCGCCGGCGAGGAGCTCCTGGCCACCGTCGACGTGGACCTGGGCTACTGAGGCCCGGCCGCCCGGAATCAGGGACGAGGCCCAGCCGTGCCCGATTTCCTCGTGACCGCTTCGGCCTGGATCCTGGCCGCGGTCTTCGCCGTCGCCGGCATCGCCAAGACGCGCGATCCGCTGGGCACCCGCCGGACCCTCGACGACTTCGGGCTCCCCAAGCCACGACTGCTGGCCCGGGTGCTTCCGGGAACCGAGGCGGCGACGGCCCTCCTGCTGGTGGTGGACCCCCGGGTGGGCGGCCAGTGTGCGGTGGCCCTGCTGGTGGCCTTCACCACGCTGATCGCCGGCCGCCTCCTCGCTGGTCACCACGATGCCTGCGGCTGCTTCGGCACCTGGTCCAAGCGGCCCCTGTCGTGGCGCGACCTGGCCCGCAACGTGTTGCTGGTCGCCCTCGGCGTGGTCGCTGCTCTGGGCTGAGCGCCGAGACGCCCCCGACACCGGCTGATTCCAGCGGTCGCGACCGTCTGGGTCATACTTCGCGGCATGGACGCACGCACCACCGCCCAAGAGGTCGCCGAGCCGATCAACGGATTCGGCGCCTGGTTCATGCTCGACCCGACGACGTTCGCCCGATCGGTGGAGGCCGGAATGTCCACCGGATGGGCCTCCCACACCCAGGGTCGGATCGGCGTCATGGGTGACGTGGACGTGGAGGTGGCCGTCGCGAACATGATGTTCTTCGACCCCGACTACATCCGGGACAACTGGAACCGGCCGATGTCCATCTCCAAGGCCGAGGCCGGTGCTGCCTATGCGGCGATCTGCGTGGACCAGGGCCGGCGCTACCTGGCGGGCTTCGACGGAGCGACACGCCTGGCTGAACTCCTGGGTCGGGTCGTCGACGACGCGGACGACACCGACGCCGCCCTGTTCGCCGGCTGGCGCGACGCCGCCCGCCCGGACGACGCCGAGGGCCGTGCCTACCTCCTGGTGGCCACGACACGCGAACTCCGGGGCTGCCGACACATGGAGGCCGCCCGGACCGCGGAGGGCGACCCGGAGGCCATGACGCTGGGCCGCTCCGGACTGGCCTGGGCCGGCATCCACGGCTTCCGCAACCTGCACGCCGACCCGGCGCCCGCCGCGCTGGCCGAGGCGATCGAAGCGGCCACCGACGACCTCGACGCCCCGAACTACGAGTGCCTGACCGACGCCGAGCGGGCCGAACTGGTCGACCTCGTCGAGGCTGCGGTGGCCCACGCCGAAGCCACCGGCCTCAGTCCGTTCTAGGAAGGAACAACCGCCGATGGACGCACGCACCACCGCACAGCGGGTCGCCGGGCCGATCGGAGACCTCGGCGAGAAGTTCATGCTGGATCCGGTGACCTTCGGCCGCTCGGCCGAGGCCGGGCTTCCCAACGGCGTCGCCTCCTACGTCCAGGGCCGCATGGGCGTCCTCGGCGATGTCGACGGTGGCGTCGTGGCCGATGCCATGTACTTCTTCGCAGACGCCGTGGTCGCCACCGCGTGGGACGAGCCCTGTGGCCTTTCCCGGACCGAGGCCGCCGCCGCCTACGCCGACGTGTGCGCCCAGTGGGGACGGGACCACCTCGCCGACTTCGACGGCGCTGGGCGACTCGCCGAACTGCTGGAGGCGGTTGCCGACGGGGCCGCCGAACCGCTGAGCCCGCTGTACGCGGGCTGGCGGGACGTCGACCGACCCGACGACGGCCCGGGCCGCGCCATGCTGGCCCTGGTGGTGGTCCGGGAGCTGCGCGGCGACCGGCACCTGGCCGCCTGCCGGGCCGTGGGAGCGGAGCCGCTTCCGATGGTGCTGGCCAACACGAGCGAGTTCATGGCCACCCTCCACGGCTTCACCGACCTGTCGTGCGGACCGGCACCCGCCGAGCAGGTCGAAGCCATCGAGGCGATGACCGACGAGACCAACGAGGCCGACTTCGCCGTACTCGCCGACCACGAGCGAGCCGAGCTGGTCGGCCTCGTCGACGCCGCCGTCGCCCACGCCGAGGCCGCCGGACTCAACCCGTTCTAGGGATCACCCAGGAAGTCGAACCAGGAAGCAGGGAGCCTCCTCCCATGGATGCACGCACCACCGCCCAGCGGCTCGCCAGGCCGATGGGCAGCCTCGGCAGCCGAGCCATGCTCGACCCGGTGACCGCCGAGCGATGCGCCGAAGAGGGCATGCCCGGCAACCCATTGGCCTCCTACGTCCAGGGACGGCTGGGCGTCATGGGAGACATCGACGTTGATGCCGCGGTCAACAGCCTGCTCTTCTTCGACCGGGACTACGCCGTGGGCCTGTGGACCGAGGAGAACGCTCTCTCGAAGTCCGAGTCCGGCACGGCGTACGCGGCGATCTCCGCCGAGCGGGGATCCCACTACCTCGAGGGATTCGACGGCGCAGCCCGCCTGTCGGCACTCCTGGAGCGCGTCGCCGACTCGGCCGATGACACCGACGCTCCCCTCTTCACCGGCTGGCGCGACGCCCCCCGCCCCGTCGACCCCGCAGGCCGTGCCTACCAGATGGTGATCGTGGCCCGGGAGTTACGAGGCGACCTCCACATGGCGGCCTGCCGAAACCTCGGCGCCGACCCGCTGGCCATGGTGCTGGGCGGAAGTGGCGAGGGCACGGCCCGGACTCACGGCTACACCGACCTCGACCACGAGCGGGCCTCGGCAGAGATGCTCGCCGCCGCCGAGGATGCCACCGACGACCTCGATGCCCGGAACTACGAGTGCCTCACCGACGACGAGCGGGCCGAGTTGGCCGACCTCGTCGACGCCGCCGTGGCCCACGCCGCCGAGCGGTAGACCCGGTCCTGCCACCGGGCACCACCCGACCACCGAACCACGCGAGACGGGAGCCAGTCACATGGACGGCCTGATGATGGACACGCCGCTGTCCCTGATCCACCTGTTCGACCGGGCCACGCGCCTTTTCCCCGACAAGGAGGTGGTCACCGCCACCCCGGCCGGCCTCGAACGCACCAGCTACGGCGAGTGGGGTGAGCGCACCCGCCGGCTCGGCGGCGTGCTGGACCACCTCGGCATCAGCGACGACGGTCGGGTGGCCACCTTCGCCTGGAACACCGCCCGCCACCTCGAGCTGTACTTCGCCCCGCCGTGCACCGGCCGGGTGTCGCACACCCTGAACCTGCGGCTGTTCCCCGAGCAGCTCACCTACATCGTGAACCACGCCGAGGACGAGGTCATCTTCCTCGACCACTCGGTGGCCGGCCTGATCTGGCCGCTCATGGAGACCTTCGAGACGGTCCGCCACGTGGTCCTCATGGACGACGGCGCTCCGGCCCCCGATCCGGACGCCATCGCCCCGGAGGTCCACGACTACGAGGACCTGCTGGCCGCGGCGTCGCCGGTCGACTGGACGCCGGTCCCCGAGGGCCGTGCCGGGTCGATGATGTACACGTCGGGCACCACCGGGAACCCGAAGGGCGTCGTCTACTCGCACCGGTCGATGGTCCTGCACACCTTCGGGGCGATGATGGCCGACACCCTCGGCGTGCGCGAGCGCGACGTCATCCTGCCGGTGGTGCCCATGTTCCACGCCAACGCCTGGGGCCTGGCCCACGCCGGCGTGGCCACCGGCGCCACCCTCGTCATGCCCGGCCCCGACCTGTCGCCGGGAGCGCTGGCCACCCTCATGGAGGACGAGGGCGTGACGCTGGCCGCCGGCGTGCCGACCATCTGGATGGGCGTGCTCCCCGAACTGGCCGACCGTGACACCTCGGCGCTGCGGTCCATCGTCTGCGGCGGATCGGCCGTGTCGCGCTCGCTGTCGGAGGGCTACCGGGAGGCCACCGGCCTGCCCATCCTCCAGGCGTGGGGCATGACCGAGACCAGCCCGTTGGCCGCCACCTGTGGCCTCAAGTCGACCCTCGACGACCTCGACGACGACGCCAAGGCCGACCTGCGCACCGCGGTGGGCCTGATCGCCCCCGGCGTGGAGTTCCGGATCGCCGAGCCGGAGACCGGCGAGGAGCTGCCGTGGGACGGCTCGACCAGCGGCGAGCTGCAGGTCCGCGGCCCTTGGGTGGCGAGCACCTACTACGACGACGAGCGGGCCGCCGAGTCGTTCACCGACGACGGCTGGCTGAAGACCGGCGACGTCGCCACAGCGGATGCCGAGGGCTACATCCGTCTCGTGGACCGCACCAAGGACCTCATCAAGTCGGGCGGCGAGTGGATCAGCTCGGTGGAGCTGGAGAACGAGATCATGGCGCACCCCGACGTGGTCGAGGCGGCCGTGATCGGCGTGGCGTCGACCAAGTGGGGCGAGCGGGCCATGGCCTGCGTGGTGGCCGCCGAGGGGGCCGCGCTGACCGCCGACGACGTGCTGGCGTGGCTGGACGGCCGTGTCGTGAAGTGGTGGCTGCCCGACCGGGTCGAGTTCATCGACGAGGTACCGAAGACGTCGGTGGGCAAGTTCTCCAAGAAGACCCTGCGGGACCGCTTCGCCGACGTGCTCGTGGACTAGCCCGGCTCCCCGAAGGACAGGTTCCGGTCCCCTTTCGCCCCTTCGGTCGTTGTCGCCGCGCGTGGTGCGTGCCATGATCGTCGGCATCCACAGCGCCCCGCCGGGCGCCTGACCGAGGGAGATCCGCGTGGAACTGTTCAGTGACTGGATGGGTGGCAGTGGAGGTGGCCAGGCCATCGGCCGCTACGCCCACTACCTGGGTGGCATCACCTGGATCGGCCTCCTCTACTTCTTCAACTTCATCCAGGGGTCGGCCTTCGGCGAGATGAGCGACGGTGCCCGCGGCGAGGCACTCCGCAAGATCACCTGGCGCACCCTGTGGTGGTTCCGCTGGGCGGCGATGCTGACCTGGGTGTCGGGCATCTGGATCCTGTTCCACCAGGAGGTCCTGGACAGCGGCGACTACTGGAAGTCGGCGTCCGGCATGGGCATCGCCTTCGGATTCGTCCTCGGCACGACCATGGCGGCCAACGTGTGGATGGTCATCTGGCCGGCACAGCAGATCGCCATCGGCTCCTCGGTGGCGGTCTCGGAGGGCGGCGAGGCCGACCCGGCAGCGCCGGCGGCCGCCAAGCGTGCGGCCCGGGCCAGCCGGGTCAACACCCTGTTCTCGATCCCGCTGATCTTCTTCATGATGTGGCCGAGCCACTTCGGTGCGAACTTCGGCAACCCCGACTCGGGCGCCCGCGTGACCATCTGGATCGTCTTCCTGGCCATCTGGCTGGTCATGGAAGTCTCGGCGCTCGGCAAGCTCGGCGGCTACGACAGCGCCGTGAACAAGGCGGTGCTGGACAAGCACCAGAACACCATCGTGTACGGCCTCGGCATCACCGTGGTGCTCCACATGCTGTTCGAGATCGTCGCCTGACACCACTCCCATCAGGCGTCCCAGAACGCGCTGCGGCCCGCCCCTCGGGGCGGGCCGTTCCGCGTTTTCGCCGGGTCACCCCTGGGCCCCGGGCACCGGCCCGGTGGACCGGACCCCGGGAGGTGCCCACTACTCGACGAGCAGCCGGGCCTCCATGCCGCCCTCGCGGTGGCCGGGGATGTCGCAGTAGAGGATGTAGCGGCCCGG
>JAERSW010000074.1 GCA_016845305.1 Acidimicrobiales bacterium | reverse complement strand
GTTCCTGGGTGGGGCTGGCTGCCCGGGAGGGTCCGGACCGTGGGCCGGCCCCCGAGGGAACCGCAAGCCTGCCACGGGTGGACGCGGACCGGTGGTCGGAGACGCACGATGACCCGTCGGACCCTCCGCCGCATCCCCCGGAACGCCGCACCGCCCACCGGCGAGCTGGAGTACGCCGTCGACCAGCCGTGGAACCCGGCGGCCCGCCTCGGCATCTGGTTCCACCCGCCCCGCCGCGTCCTCACCGGACGCCGGGCCCGCATCCGCTGGTGGCACCGGGTCCGGGCCGTGGTGCTGCTGGCCGTGTTCGTGGTCGGGGGCGGCATCGCCCTGGCCACGGTGATCGGCGTGACGATCTTCCTGTCGGGGTTCATCGTCGAGCAGGCGATCGGCTGAGGAGGGTGCCCGAACCCACGGCAGACGGGCGCCACGTCCACCACGGCGAGGCCCCCGGTCCCGAGGTCGCCGAACGGCGCCGCCGGGCCGTCCTGGCCGGGCACCACGACGACGAGGCCACCGCCCGTTCCCTCCTGGCCGACCCCGAGGCCGTCGTGCGGGCGGCCGCCGTCGGTGCCCTCGAGCGGATGGGGACCCTCACCGACGACGACCTTGCGCACGCCCTCGCCGACCCCGACCCGGCGGTCCGCCGCCGCGCCCTGGAGGTGGTGGGCAGCCCCGGCGCGTTGGCCCGGCCGGGCGTGGCGGTGGTGGCCGGGGCGTCGCTCCCCGACCTGCTGGCCGACGGCGACCCGTCGGTGGTCGAGGTGGCCTGCTGGGCGGCCGGCGAGCACCCGGGGCTGGCCGAGGTCCTCGTGGGCCCCGTGACCGCGGTGGCCACCGGCCACGACGACCCGCTGTGCCGGGAGGCGGCGGTGGCCGCCCTCGGGGCGCTCGGCCACGACGACGGGCGGGCCGCGGTGCTGGGCGGGCTGGCCGAGCGGGCCACCATCCGTCGGCGGGCCGTCCTGGCCCTCGCCGCCTTCGAAGGCGCCGACGTCGAGGCGGCCCTCACCGCCGCGCTCGACGACCGCGACTGGCAGGTCCGCCAGGCCGCCGAGGACCTCCTCGGCGTGGAGGGCCAGCCTGACTAGACGCGCCCGACGAGACGCTTCTGACTAGACGCGCCCGTCCATGAACATCATCCGCATCGTCTGGAACGACTCGATGCAGTGGCCGGCCCCCATCACCACGCACTCCATGGGCGTTGGCACGTGCACCACCGGCACGCCGGCCTCCTCGGTCAACCGCACGTCGAGCCCACGCAGCAGGCTGCCCCCGCCCACCAGGCAGATCCCGTGGGTCAGGAGGTCCTGGGCCAGCTCGGGCGGCGCCTGGGCCAGGCACTCCAGCACCGACTCCACGATGGCCGAGACCGGCTCCTCGATGGCCGACCGGATCTCCGCCGGGGTCAGGACCACCGTCTTGGGGAGGCCGCTCATCAGCTCCCGTCCCCGCACCTCGGCCCGGCCCTCGTCGGGCGTCGGCGCCGCGGACCCGATGGTCCACTTGATCTCCTCGGCGGTGCGTTCCCCGATGGCCAGGCCGTACTCCCGGCGCACGTAGGACTGGATGGCGGCGTCGATGTCGAATGATCCGACCCGCACCGCCTCGAGGGCCACCACCCCGCCCAGCGAGATGAGCGCCGTCTCCGACGTCCCCCCGCCGATGTCGACCACCATGTTCCCCACGGGCTCGGAGATGGGGAGGTGGGCGCCGATGGCCGCGGCCATCGGCTGGTCGATCAGCTGGGCGTCGGACGCGCCGGCCCGCTTGGCCGCCTCGGTGACGGCCCGCCGCTCCACCGGCGTGATGGCCGAGGGCACGCACACCAGCACCTTGGGCCGGTTGAACCGGCTCACCCCGACCCGCTCCAGCAGCAGGCGGACCATCCGCTGCGTGACCTCGAAGTCGGTGATGGCCCCCTTGCGCAGCGGCCGCTTGGCCACCACGTGCTCCGGGGTCCGGCCGATCATGTGCCACGCCTCGTCGCCCATGGCCAGGACCTCGCCCGACCGCTCGTTGATGGCCAGCACCGACGGCTCGGCCAGCACCACCCCCTCGCCGCGGGCGTACACCAGCGTGTTCGCCGTCCCCAGGTCGATGGCCAGGTCGCGTGCCACGTCAGGCCCGCCGATCCCCGGCCGGGCCGTCGCCGGATTCCCCGAGGCCCGGCTCCCCGCTGCCCGGCGACCCATTGCCCGGCTCGTCGTGGCCCAGGACGCGGATCTTCTCCTCCCGGTACACCGGGCGCGGCGTGCCGGGCAGGCCCTGGCGCAGGACCCGCAGGTTGTGGCGCATCTGGTTCGGGTCCTCGACCGGACGACGGGGGCGGCTGAGCAGCCACACCACCGCCGAGAGCACCACGGCGAGGGCGGCCGCCCCCACCAGGAACAGCATCGACGGGTTCACGACTCGGCCCCGTCGACCGGGGTCGCCGACCCGGGACCGGGCGCGTCGTTTCCTGCCACGTCGTCGAGGTCAGTCACGTCGTCGAGGTCCGCCACCTCCACGACGTGCTGGGCATCGACGCCCCAGCTCTCCCCGCCGTCCCAGGCCTCGCGCTTCCAGATCGGCACCGTGGCCTTCAGGGTGTCGATGCACCAGCGGGCCGCCTCGAACGCCTCGTCGCGGTGCGGCGACGACACGGCCACGACCACGGCCGCCTCGCCGATGACCAGCGGCCCGGTCCGGTGGACGAGCGCCACCCGTGCCACCTCGGGCCACCGACGTCGGGCCTCGGCGGCCAGGCGTCCCAGCCGGGGCACCACCTGGGCCTCGTAGGCCTCGTACTCCAATGCGGTGACCCCCGGTCGACCGGCGGCGTGGTCGCGGGCGTTCCCGCTGAAGACGACCACGGCACCGCAGTCGGGACGACCGGCCCAGCGGGTGACCTCGTCGACCGGCAGCGGGTCGTCGGTCAGGCCCAGCCAGGTGTCCGGGTCCTGATCTGACTCCAGGTCCAGGTCCGGGTCCACGTCCATCGGGCGCATCGTATGGCGGGCGGTCACCCCCGACGGGTCGAGCGCCGGACCAGTCGGACGACGAGCCACACCAGCCCGACGAGGACCAGGCCGGACGCGGCCAGCGACAGCTGCTGGCGGGTCCGGGCGTCCATGGTGTCGAGCACACCCGGCTCGTGTCCCGCCACGTAGGCCTCCTCGTTGGTGTGGGTGGGCTCCCATCCCAGGTCGCGCAGGCGGTCGTTGGCCACCACCCACGGGTGCACCGAGTAGGGGTACACGCCGGGCGGGGCGGGCGACAGCCCGGTCGACCACAGGAGCCGGCCCACCACCGGGGCCAGGCGGCCCGGCAGCCGCAGCCGCGGACCGGGGCCACCCAGCTCGGCCATGACGTCCACACCGATCCATCCGTCGGGGGCCAGGTTGAGCGGTCCGTGGTACCGGGCCTGCACGGCGCAGGCCACGGCGTCGGCCAGGTCGTCGGAGTGGAGGAACTGGCCCAGCGGCTCGCCCTCGTCGCTCCGGACGGACGCGGCGGCCCCCACCACGCTGGCCAGGCCACCGGGCCGCTCCTCGGCCACGGTCACCGCCGGTCGCAGCACCGTCAGCACACGCCCCCCGCCCGAGGGACCGGTCCCGGCCGGGTCGGCACCCGCCGGGCTCTCGGCGGACCAACCCTGATCAGACCGACCGGCACCGTCCGCCCAGGACGCTGCCATCTCCTCCATGCGGGCCCGGTGCACGGCGAACAGGAAGTCGGGGCACGGGCGCACCGGGGCGTCCTCGGTGAGCGGGACCGGGTTGTCGGGCCACGCCCCGTAGACCATGGCCGACGAGCGGATCACCAGGTGCCCCACCCCCACCGCGTCGGCCGCCGAGAGCAGGCGCTCGACCACGGCGAGGCGGTCGTGGCCGGTGTCGGCACCCACGTCGCCCGCGGTGACCCCGGCCGCCAGGTGCACCACCACGTCGGCCCCCTCGAGTTCGGCCCGGAGGTCGGCCACCGCCAGGTCGACGACCCGCAGGACCACGCCGGGGGCCGGGACCACGCCGGGTCTCCGGTCCAGGCCGACCACCTCGTGGCCCAGCTCGGCGAGGCGCGCACAGGTGCGCCGGCCCACCGCTCCGGCCGAGCCGGTCACCACCACCCGGCTCACGTGCGCAGGGATTCCGTCGGGGACATGCCCATAGAGTGCCCCCGTGAGCCCCGACGATCCAAGGGAACCGGGTGACGAGGGTGATCCTCCCGGGGACGACCCGTTCCAGCAGATGCCGTTCCAGGAGATGCTGGACGCCCTGGGGAACCTCTTCGGAGGCGCCGGCCTCCCGGGCCTGCCCAGCGCTCCAGGAACGAGCGCCCTAGGAACGAGTGCTCCCGGTACCGGCCTCCCCGGCTTCGGCGGGTCCGGCGCGTCCGGCGGGCAGGGCGATCCGGCCCGCCAGATCGCCATGGCCGCGGCTTCCGAGGGCACCAGCGAGCCCAACGTCGACCCGGTCGTGCGCATGGAGTACGAGGCCCTCGTCCGGGTCGCCGAGCTCCAGGTGGCCGACCGCACCGGCCTCACCGTGGCCCGCACCGGACGCCTCGAGGTCCAGCCGGTCACCCGCACCGTCTGGGCGTCGAAGTCGGTTGACGCCTACCGGCCCTACCTGTCGCAGATGGCCCGCCTGCCCACCGAGGGGCTCCCGGACGACCCGTCCCTCTCGTGGATGTCCGGGCTCCTGGCCTCGATGGCCCCCATGCTGGCCGCCGTCACCACCGGCACCATGGTGGGGCGGCTCGCCCAACGCAGCCTCGGCTCCTACGACCTCCCCATCCCCCGTCCCGTCGACGGGCCGGACGCCGACACCCTGCTGGTGGTCGCCCCCAACGTGGACGCCTTCAGCGCCGACTGGAGCCTCCCCACCGAGGACCTCCGCCTGTGGATCTGCCTCCACGAGGTCGCCCACCACGCCGTGCTCGGCGTCGGACACGTCCGGGACGCCATGGGTGACCTGCTGGCCCGCCACGCCGGCGCCTTCCGCAACGATCCGTCCGACCTGGGCGGGCTGCTCGGCGACACCGGCCTCGACCCCGACGCCCTGGGCGACCCGGAGTCGGCCGCCGAGGCCCTCGCCGGCCTCCAGCAGGCCCTCGACCCGGACGCCGTCCTCGACGCCGTCCGGTCCCCCGAACAGGAGGCCCTGCTCCCCCGGCTGGAGGCGCTGGTGGCCGTCGTCGTCGGCGTCGTCGACCACGTCATGGACGAGGTCGGCTCCGGGCTCATCGGCTCGTACCGACAGGTCACCGAGGCGCTGCGTCGGCGACGGGTCACCACGTCGGACGCCGACCGGTTCGTCGAGAAGGTGCTGGGCATCGATCTCACCCAGGCCCAGGTGGACCGCGGGTCGGCGTTCGTGGCCGGCGTGGTCGAGCGGGCTGGCGACGAGGGCCTGGCCCGGCTCTGGGCGGGACCGGAGTCGCTGCCCACCCCGTCGGAGGTCGACGCCCCCGGCTTGTGGCTGGCCCGCCTGGACCTGCCTGACTGAGGGGCCCCGGCTGAGGGACCCCTCTGGGCAACGGGCCCCGGGGCTATCCGTCCAGGTCCTCCCGGCGCCAGAAGCCGAGCTGGCCGTCGGGACGCTGGGGTTCGGTGGGCGGGATGATCCGCGGAACCGGCGGCGAGGCCAGTCCGAACCAGGTCAACGCCACGGCGAACGTGGCCGTGATCACCACGTAGCCGACCTCCACCGACAGCGGCAGGAACACGGCCAGGAAGCCACCCACCGCCCACGCCAGCTGGAACCGGCCTTCGAAGCGGGCGAACGACCGGCCGTGGTTGGCGTCCGGGGCGTCGCGCTGGACCAGCGAGTCGAAGGCCAACTTGGCCGTTCCGCTGCACGTCGCCACCAGCGCCCCGATGAGGACCGCCCCCCACAGGCCCCCCAGCCACACCGCCAGGCAGCCGAACGCCACGCCCACGAACAGCACGCCGCGGATGATCCGTTCCTCCTGGAGGCGCTGGCGGAGCCACGGCGAGAACTGGGCGGCCAGGAAGGCACCGATGCCCGCGGCGCCGAGGACCAGGCCGAAGTGCCACGCCGGCGCGGCCGCCCCGGCCAGCTCCGAGGCCTCGCGGACCACCCCGGTGCCCGCTCCGGCGGCCCGGCCGGAGACGTCGATCGACACGCCCTCCTCGCCACCCCGGAACTCGAAGGCCAGCAGGAACGACGTGAAGCCGACCACGGCCCGCAGCAGGCCCACGGCCAGCGACGCCGTCAGGATGCCGCGCTGGCGCAGCTCGGCCCGCTCCCCGGCCGACGCCGGGGCCGGGGCGACGAGCACCTTGGGGACCTGGATGGCGGCCACGAGGGCCAGGCCGTACCCGATGACGGCGACGACCGCCGGCGACGACGAGCTGACCAGCAGGGCGATCCCGCCGATCCCCGCCCCGACCATGCTGCACAGGGCGCTCAGCATGGCCAGCTTGGCGTTGGCCTCGACCAGCTCCAGGTCGTTGCGGACCAGCGACGGCACCACGGCGCTCTTGGCGATCGAGTAGGTCTTCTGCATCACCAGCAGCCCGAACGCCAGGGGGAACAGCAGCAGGCCGTCGAGGTGCTGGGTCATCTGCCAGGCGATCAGGAGCCGGGCCACGATCGTGGTGATGATCATCCCGCGACGCCCGCCCCGGACTCGGTCCACGAGCGGGCCGAGCAGCGGGGTGACCACCGCGAACGGGGCGATGGTCAGGACCAGGTAGAGGGCGACGCGCCACCGGGCGGCATCCGGATCGATGGAGAAGAAGATCGAGCCGGCGAGGGCGACGGCCAGCATGGCGTCCGACATGGCGCCCAGGCCGTGGGTGCGACCGAATCGCAGGAACGGGCTGTCCTGCAGCCGACCCGACTCCTTCTCGGAGCCGTCCCCGGGGCCGTTCATCGGGCCGCGCCCCCACCGCTCACCGGACCATCGCTCACCGGACCACCCGGCCCGGGCGGGCCGCCGGGTGCCGGAGCCTCGACCTTGTAGCCCACGCCCCGGACGGTGAGCAGCAGCATCGGCTTCCGCGGATCGACCTCGACCTTCGAGCGGATGCGCTTCACGTGGACGTCCAGGGTCTTGGTGTCGCCCACGTAGTCGTAGCCCCAGATCCGATCGATGAGCACGTCGCGGGTCAGGACCCGGTCGGCGTTGTCCATCAGCAGGGCCAGCAGTTCGAACTCGCGCAGCGGCATGGCCACCACCTCGCCGCGCACCGTGACCTCGTGGCGGTCGCGGTCGACGACCACGTCGCCCACGCGCAGGTGCGCCCCGTCGGTCGCCCGTCCGTCGGTCTCTCCGGCCCCCTCGGCGCGGCGCAGCACGGCCCGCATCCGGGCCACCAGCTCGCGCAGCCGGTACGGCTTGGTCACGTAGTCGTCGGCGCCGACCTCGAGGCCGACGACGGCGTCCAACTCCTCGCTCCGGGCCGTCACCATGATCACCGGCACCGACGACCGCGTCCGGATCTCCCGGCACACGTCGATCCCCGACAACCTCGGCAGCATCACGTCCAACAGGACGAGGTCGTGGCCGCCCCGGTCGAACGCCTCCAACGCCGTGGCGCCGTCGCCGACCACCTCGACCTCGAAGCCCTCGCGGGCCAGGCCGACCTGGAGCGCGTCGGCGAACGACGCCTCGTCCTCGACCACGAGCACCCGCACCGCGGTCACCGGGGCGACCCGATGGGCAGGGACACGTGCACCGTGGTGCCCTCCCCCTCCCGGGAGTCGATCCGGACGGTGCCGCCGTGCCCGTGGACGACGTTGCGCACGATGGACAGCCCCAGGCCCGAGCCGCCCGTGTCGCGGGTCCGGGCCCGGTCGACCCGGTAGAAGCGCTCGAAGACCCGGTCGAGGTCGCGTGCGGGGATCCCCATGCCGTCATCGGCGACGGCGACCCGGGCCGAACCGTCGTCGACCGACACACCCAATCTGACCGTCCCACCGACGTCGGAGTACTTCACCCCGTTCTCCACCAGGTTCCGCACCAGGCTCAGCAACTGCGTACGGACGCCGGTCACCGGTGCCGCGGCGGGCAGGTCGGCCACCACGGCCACCCCGTGCCGCTGGGCCATCGGCTCGACCCGCTCCACCACCTCGCCGGCCACCTCGACGAGGTCGACCAGCCCCGGACCGGAGACGCCACCCTCCTCGATGGCCCGCAGGTCCAACAGGTCCTCGACCAGGTCGGACACCCGCCGCGCCTCGGTCCCGATCCGTCCGGTGAGGCGCTCGACGACCTCGGGGTCGCGCTCGTCCTCCAACGCCTCGGCCAGCAGGCTGATGGCGCCCACCGGCGTCTTCAGCTCGTGGCTGACGTTGGCCACGAAGTCCCGGCGGACCGCCTCGATCCGTACCCGTTCGGTGACGTCGTCGACGACGGCCACGGCGCCCGTGACCGGGGGATCGGCCACCCCGACCGGGCCCGGGCCCGTCACCGGGCGGACCGCCACCTCGTACACGCGGGGATGGCCGCCGGGGGTGCGGACCTGTTCGCGGCTGGGCGCGGCGCCCGGGCGCACCGCCTCGGCGAGGCGTTCCACGATGCGGCGCCCCAGCACCCCGTCCTCCCAGGAGTCGACGAGTGCGTCGGCCGCCGCGTTGCGCCGAACCACCCGGCCCGACGCATCGGCCAGCACGATGCCCGTCGGGAGCAGGTCGAGTGCCTCGGCACTGGACGGACCGGAGGCCGCCACGCCCGGCGCCGGCGCGTCACCACGGCCAGCCCGGCTCCCCCGGCCACGCCGGCCACCCCAGCCACGCCGGCCACCCCGGTCACGCAGGCCACCCCGGTCACGCTGGCCACCGACGGTCCCCATGGTGGGTCAGGCCCCCCGGCCGAGGGCCCGCTCCCACTCCTCGACGGGAAGCGGGGCCTCGATCGCGGAGGTACCGACCAGCGGGGTGACCGTCGCCCAGCCGGCCCGCACCAGCGCCGTGTCGGAGTCGTCGGGCATCGGCTCGTCGTTGGCCACCAGGTCCAGGTCCAGACCGTGGTCGTCGCGCCCGGTGATGACCGTCCGCACGCCACCCACCGGGGCCAGCCCGGCCCACCGCACGCCCCGCAGGTCGGCCAACGGCGCGTCGGGGGCGTTCACGTTCAGCACCGTCCGGGCCGGGGCGTCGACCAGCCACGCCAGCACCACCCGGGCAACCTCGGCGGCCGTCTCCCAGTGGACCGGGCCCGGCGCGCCGACCGCGCCGGTGCCGCCGGTGACCTCCACGTCGGCGCTGACGGCCATCCCCGACAGGCCGAAGCGTTCTCCGGCCAGCACGGCGCCGATGGTGCCCGAGAAGAGGGTGGAGCGACCGGTGTTGGGGCCACGGTTGATGCCCGCCACCACCATCTCCGGTGGAGGCCCGAAGCCCCCGAGGTCGGCCAGCATCGAGATCAGGGCAGGAGGCGCGCCCACCGACCAGCCGACGGCAGTGTCGCCGACCAGGCCCGGGACGTCGACCTTCGCGACCGGCACCCGGTCGGGGTCGTCCAGCGGCCCCAGGCAGGCCGAGGCGCCGGACCAGTCGCTGGACGGGGCGGCGACGACCGGTTCGTGGCCGGCGTCGGCGACGGCGACGGCCAGGGCGTGGAGGCCCGGCGAGGAGATCCCGTCGTCGTTGGTGACCAGGACGCGCACGACGTGACCCTAGGGGCGACGGGCGACCACCGGGTCCCCCCGGGCGCCGGGAACTCCCGGGTCAGATCCGGGTGTCGGCGTCCTCGTCGAAGTAGTCGAGGCGATCCACTGGCATGACCACCGCGGTGACGACGTTCAGGCTGTGGGCGGTGATCCGCTTCAGGAAGCGGTACAGCAGCGCCCGGGGCACGGCGTGCAGGCCCGGCTCGGTGGAGTGGACCAGGTCGGTCACCAGGGCGTCGAACTCCTGGCGCAACTCGTCGCCGCGGGCGATGTAGGCCCGGGCCCGCTCCTCGTCGCGGACGGTCAGGATCTCGCCCATCAGGGCGATGCGGGACGAGATCTCGTCGCGGAACCCGAGGATCCGCTCGAGGTCGTCGGCCTCGGCGAACGACACGCCCTCCTCGGCCAGGTCGTAGACGTTCTTGTTGTAGTCGCCGATCCGCTCGAGGTCCTTGATCATGTTCATGAACACGAGCATCTCGGTGGCGTCGCCGCCGGCGTGGACCGAGAAGTGGACGACCAGCTCGCGCCGGATCTCCATCTCGGTGATGTTGATCTGGCGGTCGGTGCGGCGGACCTCGTCGCCGACCGACGCCACCGAGCCGCCGGTGATGGCGTTCATGGCCAGGTCGAAGGTGTGGCGGGCGTCGGTGACCATGCGCTGGACCTGCGCCTCGATGTGGTCGATGCCGCTGTCGTCGCTGCGGCGGAAGAAGCTCATGACCATGGGAATTCTCCTGTCGGGATGTGGGTGACGGTACCGGTGGTCGGACCGTCGGGAGGGGACGGGATCAACGGGGACCGGTTCAGCGGAGCAGCAGCACGCCGACGAGCGGCACGACGATGAACATGCCCACCGCATAGGCG
Source organism: Acidimicrobiales bacterium (assembly GCA_016845305.1). Lineage (GTDB taxonomy): Bacteria > Actinomycetota > Acidimicrobiia > Acidimicrobiales > MedAcidi-G1 > UBA9410. The sequence continues at coordinate 21,061 of JAERSW010000074.1, read as the reverse complement.
ATGGCCGTACTTCGACGGTCGGCGGCCACGTCGGACAGTGCGATGGCCATCCGGATGGGCAGCCGGCGCAGGGTCTGCAACGGGTAGAAGACGAGGATGCCGCTGATGTTGAACAGCGTGTGGACGATTGCCACCGTCACCGCCGCCGGGTTGCCGGTGGCCAGCGACGCCAGGAGGGCCGTGACGGTGGTGCCGACGTTGGCGCCCAGCGTCACCGGGTAGATGTTCTGGAGGGTCAGCACGCCGGAGGCGGCCAGCGGGACCAGCACCGAGGTGGTGATCGACGACGACTGCACCGAGATGGTGATGATGGCGCCGAGGACGATGGCCACGATGCCCGAGCCGGCGCCCAGCGCCCGGTTGATGGCCGCCTCGACCCGATCGGCGACCAGCAGGCGCATGTTGCGGGTGATGTAGGCCAGCGCCAGGAAGATGAAGGCGAGGCCGATGACGATCATCAGCCCGCCCTTCCAGTTGCCGGTGGCGCCGAGGTCGGCGAGCAGGTCCTTGACGATGCCGGCCGGCTTCTTCACCGCCGCCTTCAGCGGGCTCTTGAACGAGGCGCCGGAGCTGCCCAGCACCCGCTCGGTGATCCAGCCCGCCGTGTCCGAGAGGTAGCCGGTGGCCAGTTCGATGGGCAGGAACACCGCCACGGCCAGGATGTTGAAGAAGTCGTGGACGGTGGCCGCGGCGAACGCCCGGCGGAACTCCATGTCGCGTCGCACGTGGCCGAGCGAGGCCAGCGTGTTGGTGACCGTGGTGCCCAGGTTGGCGCCCATGATCATCGGCACGGCGTCGCCGGAGCTGACCACGCCGGAGGCCACCAGGCCGACGATGACCGACGTCGACACCGACGACGACTGGACCAGCACCGTGGCCAGCAGGCCCACGAAGAGCCCGCCGATCGGGTTGGAGACGCCCTCGAAGAGGCCGTCGACGAAGCCCTTGCCCATCGTCTTGAAGCCGCCGCTGAGCAGCTCGACGCCGGTCAGGAACAGGTAGAGGAGGGCGAGGACGAGGAGTGCCCGGACCAGCGTGGGCATCTCGCGGCGGGTCTCGCCCGGCCGGCCCAACGATGGCGTGCCGGGCGATGGCATGCCGGGCGATGGCGTGCCGGAACCCGGCGCGCCGGACAGGGGGTCGTTCATCGTGGAGGTTCCTGTTCTCAGGATCGGGGTTTCTCAGGATCGGGTCCCGGGTCCGCCGGGTCGTGGGAAACCTAGGAAGTCGACCTGTCCGGCACCTGTCCGTCGGGTGAACAACGGGTGAACGTCTGCCACCGACCCGGAATCACCCGTTCTCTCCGGGGCTTTACGGGGGTTTTCGGTGCGATGTGGGAGAACTGTCCCGTCCGGGGCGATCGCCCGGGCGGAGCGGCCACTGACTCGGGCCGCGTCGACGAGTCGAGAGAGCGAGAACCGAACCGATGAGCACCCAGATCCTGGAGCTTCCCACCGTCGAGATGCCCGTCATCGAGGCGCCCACCCAGGTGCCCCACACGGCGCCCCACGAGGTGCCCCACCGGGAGCACGCGTGGGACGGGAACACGGCGGAGGGAGCGGCGTCGAACTGGATGGCACACGGCGCCTGCGCCGGTACCGACCCCGACGTCTTCTTCCCCCACGACGGCATGGGCGTCGAGGTGGCCAAGCAGGTGTGCGCCGGCTGCACCGTCACCGAGCCCTGCCTGGAGTACGCCCTGGCCCACCGCATCGAGCACGGCGTGTGGGGCGGCTGCTCGGAGCGCCAGCGGCGCCGGATCCTGCGGGCCCGCCGTGCGGCGGCCCGTGGTGCCGGCCCAGAGAAGGGCCCAGAGAAGGGTCTCGTGGCCGTGGCGGCCTGAGGAGTCCTCCCAGCGGGGCGTTCCCCTCGACGCCCCTCCCTGCGGCCCACCCCGGTGGACCGACGGCGACGGCCTCGGCGAGTTGGACGCCGGGGCCGTCGTGGTTTCCCCCGGCTTCCCGGGCTCCCGGTTTCTCAGGCTCCCGGCTTCCCGGGACCGATCCCGGTTTCTCTGAGCCGACCGGCGGGCCAGCCCAGAGGCGACGACTCAGCCGGCGGCGGCTTCCTCGTCCTCGTCGTAGCCGAGGTCCCAGGAGATGAGGACGTTCTCGCGCTCGGCGTCGCGGTTGATGCGCTCGCGGTTGCGACGGAACTGCGGGTCGTGCGGCGGCAGCAGCATCAGGCGGGCGTGGACTCGGTCGCGGAACGACTCGATCAGGTGCGGATCGCCGAAGCTGGACCGGACCTCCCAGTGGGGGGCGGCGGGGCCCAGGTAGACGACCTTGACGTCGCCGACCGGCGGCTGCGGCGGCTGGAGGTCCTCGGAGAAGGTGCTCATGGGCCGGAGTGTACCGGTGGGCCCGAAGGGCCCGACCGGCGGCCGACGCCCCGGCTCAGGACTTCTCGTCGCCGGACCCGTCGCTGGACTCGTCGTCGGCCTGGCCTTCGGCGAGCCCCTTCTGCAACTCCCGCTGGGCCTTGCCCAGGTTGCGGGCCAGCTTGGGGAGCTGGCTCCCACCGAAGAGGACGAGGGCGATGCCGGCCACGATCAGCAGCTCGGACGTCCCGAGGAAGGCGAGGGTGTTCATGTCCCGACGCTACCCGAGCCCGGCGGGCCCCACCAGAGGCCCCACCCGTCAGACCGCCTCGGCCTCGGCCTCGACGACCCGGATGGCGGCCTGGCGCTCCAGGGCCCGCTGCCGGCGGATCCGGCGGCGCTCCCGCTCGCTCATGCCGCCCCAGATCCCGAACTTCTCGCCGTTCTGCAGGGCGTACTCGAGGCAGTCCACGCGGACCTCGCAGCCCCGGCACACCTCCTTGGCCTCCCGGGTGCTGGCGCCCCGCTCCGGGAAGAACAGGTCGGGATCCACCCCGAGGCAGTTCGAGGAGTCCTTCCAGTCGGTGTCCAGGTCGGGCTTGGCGATGATGCCCATTGTCTCGTCCGCCTTTCGGCCGGTCGGCGGGCTGGTCGGTCCAGCCACCGGTCCCGGCATCGGTCCCCCCGGGGCCCCGATGGAACCCCGTCGGTGGAATTACACCACTGTGATTCCCGGAATTGCAAGGAGAACCTTGATTTCCCGGTGTTTTCCCCAGGCGCGCCTCAGCGACCGGCGCGCATCGCCCGGCGGTGCTCCACGAAGTCGACCAGCACGTAGTCGCCGAGGTCCTGGTTGCTGGTCATGAAGGCCCGGCCCCCGTTCAGGCGGGTGACCTCCTCGACGAAGCGGGCCAGGTGGGGCGTGGCGTCCAGCATGAACACGTTGATGCGGATCCCCTCGCGGGTACACCGCCGCACCTCCCGCAGGGTCCGGTCCACCGTCTCCCGGGTCGGCGGGTAGCTGAACAGCGGTCGGCCGTCGTCGGTCAGGTGGGCGGTCGGCTCGCCGTCGGTGACCATGATGACCTGTCGGTTTCCGGCCTGGCCGGCCAGCATCGACCGGGCCAGGGCCAGGCCGTGCTGCATGTTGGTGCCGTACACGTACTCCCACGACGCCTCGGGCAGGCGTTCGGGGCGGATCTCGCGGGCCGTCTCGCTGAACGTGACCACGCCCAGGTAGTCGCGGGGGTACTGGCCGGCGATGAGCGAGTGCAGCGCCATGGCCGTCTTCTTGGCCGGCAGGAAGTTGCCCCGCATGGGCATGGACAGCGACAGGTCCAGCATGAGCACGGTGGCGGCCCGGACCTCCGATTCGGTCCGCTCCACGGCGAAGTCGTCGACGGTGAGCCGCACCGGCGTGCCGGCACCGTCCCGGGCCACGGCGTTGCGAAGCGTGGCCTCGATGTCGAGGTCGAACGGGTCGCCGTACTCCCACGGACGGGTCGTGAACTCCCGTTCATGGCCGAGGCCGGCGTCACGGTGCTCGTGGCGGCCCGCCCGGTCGCGGCTCAGCTTCCGGTACAGGTCGCCGAGGGCGTTCTGGCCGAGTCGGCGGATGGCCCTGGGGGTCAGGGTGAGGCGCCCGTCCTCGTTGGTGACCAGGCCGGCGTCCTCGAGGAGGCGGGCCATCTCGGAGAGTTGCTCGATGCCCTGGGCCGCGTCCTCGTCGACGAGGTCCCGGACCCGGTCCACGTCCACCTCGGCCAGCGCGCCCGGCGACGACGCCCCCCGCAGCATCTGCTCCAGGCGGTCCAGCTCGCCCAACTCGTCGACGGCCTGCAGGGCCTCCTCCATCCCGAGGGGCGCCTCGCCCCGGAAGTCGTGGCCGTCGTCCCAGCCCATGCCGGGGAACATCTCCTGCAGGGACTCGCCCAGCCGGCTGACCTGCCACTGGAGGTCCAGGTCCTCGAGCAGCTGGTCGGCCAGGTCCTGCATCTGCCGGCGCTGCTCGGGCGACATCGAGTTGAGGACCTGCTGCATGGCGGCCATGCGACGGGCCAGCACCTCCAGCAGCTCGTCGAGGGTGCGGGGGCGTTCGGGGAAGAGGTCGCCGTACTCGTCCATGAAGGAGGCGAAGTCGGCGGCCTCCTCGGCGGGGTCGACGCCCTGGCGGCGCCGGTCCAGCATCCGGTTCAACTCGGCCAGCATGGAGGCCATCCGGGCCCGGGCCTCGTCGGCCCCGTCGCCGTCGACCAGCCCCTCGGTGGCCTCGGTGACCTGGTCCACGAACCGGCGGGTCAGCTGCTCGCGCAGCGTCTCGAGGAGGGCCTCGAAGCGTTCGGCGGCCTCCGACGAGGCGAACTCGTGCTGCTGGAGCCCGCGGACCTGCCCGGCCAGGTCGTCCAACTCGATGAGGTCGAGGTCCTCGCGGCGCCGCCGGAGGTCCGGGTCGTCACCGTCCTGCGCAGCCGCCGCCTCGTCGAGGGCCCGCCGCTCCTCGCCGATGACCTCCCTCAGTTCCTCGGCCACCTCGGAGAACACGCCGTCCGGGTCGCCCCGCTCCAGGCGTTCCCGTCGGGCCTCGGCCAGGCGTTCCAGAACGTCGCGGAGCCCGTCCAGGCGTCCGCCCTCGAACGAGAGGCCCCGGTTCATCATCCGGCGCAGTGCCTCGTTCGGGTCGCCGTGCTCGATCAGCTCGTCGCCCATGGCCTGCAGGAGGGCGTCCGCGTCGAGGTCGGGCACCGACTGGGTGCCGTCCCACCGGGAGTAGGTGGCCCGCCGGGCCTGCGGGCGTCGCCGGCGTCGTCGCAGGACCATCAGCCCGATCCGTTCGACGGGTTCCCGTCGGAGGGGTTCCCGGTCCCGGGAACGCGCACGGCGCGGGCCTCGCAGGTCACCTCCCCATCCTGCACCAGGCGGGCCGACACGGAGACCGCCCCCGTGGGCATCCCTGTGGCCGGGCCGGTGGCCGACCCCGCGGCGGACCCGTAGGTGTCGGGCGCCGGCGGGTCCGCCTCGAAGCGCAGTGGGATGCCCAGCAGGGTGGGTCGTCGGTAGTGGATGGTCACGGTGCGTGGGCCCGGCTCGAGCCCGGCCAGGGTCTCCGCCCGCTCGACCACGTGCTCGAAGCCCGCGGCGATGGCCCCACCGTGGACGCAGCCCGGTGGGCCCTCGTGGGTCACCGTGAACGTCCCCGATGCCGCCACGGTTCCTCCGGACGCACCCTCCCCTCCGGGCGCACCTTCTCCTCCGAAGACCTGCTCGTCGACGAGCGGTGCGGCGAAGGCGTTGGCCGATCCGGTGATCGGGTGGAGTCGGGTCCCCGGATCGTCCGGGGACGGTTCGGCCGCGGCCGCCTCCATCACCGAGGCCAGCTCCTCGGCGGCGTCGGCCAGCTCGTCGGTGGTGGCCGCGTCGGCCTCGTGGGCGACCACGGCTAGCACCAGCGCCCGGATCCGGTCGGAGAGGCCGGAGAGGTCGGGGGCCCTGGTCACGGCACGTCCCCTCTCGTCACGTCAGGGCCGGCGTCCGGTACGGGCCCAGCGGTCGTGTCGGTCGCACCCCGGGAGGTCCGCAGGCGGCCCACCGCGGCGATGCCCGCCTGGTCGAACCGTCGGAACGCCCCGGAGGCCGCGGCGGTCACCACGCCCTCCTGGACGAGCCGACCCGTGGCCACCACCACCTTCTCCCGGTACCAGTCCACGTCGGCCTCGAACCGGCAGGGCACCCCGATCCGGGTGGGCGCACGGCGGGTGCAGGCCAGCTCCATGGTGGGGCCGAACATGCCGTGGAGGCGGTTGGCCATGGCCAGCACCACGTCGAAGCAGGCCGACACCACCCCGTCGTGCACGTGGGACGGGTCCCCGGGGGCCCGGTGCAGCTCGCCGAAGGTGGCGTGGCCGACGAGCCGGCCGTCGACCACGTCGAGGACCGACGGCGAGATCGGGTTGTACATCCCGCTCACCATTCCGGTGGCGTTGCCGACCACGACCGAGCCCCGAACGTCGGCCTCCCCGAACGGACCGTCGCCGTCCCCGCCGCCCACGGGGAGGGGCGGCACCATCCGGGCCAGGCGGTCCTCCTCCTCGGGGACGAGCGGCCCCAGACGACCCAGCAGGTCGTCCAGCAGGTCATCCAGCGGGCCGGAGGACGCCGGATCGAGCGGCTCGGGCACCGACGGCGCCGCCGCCACGATGCGGCGCACCGCGTCGACCAGGCGGCGGCGCTCCACCTCCCGGCCGGCGATGGCCGGCTGGCGGACCTCCACGAACGCCCCGCCGGGACGGTTCACCTCGAAGGAGTCGATGCCGGGGTCAGAGTCGAGCGACGGGAACACGCCCCGAGCATGGTCGGCGACCCCTCCGGAACCCTCACCGCGCCCGGATGGCTCCTCTACCCGGATGCGTCGTAGCGTCGAGGCCCGACACGACGGACACCCCCCATACGAAGACGGAGCGAGCCCCAGCCATGCCCATCAACCCCGACGCCGCCGGATCGGTCGGCGAGCCCAGCGAGGTCTCGTGGACCTCCAAGCAGAGCCTGCTGTACGCCCTCGGCGTGGGGGCCGGCGTGGCCGACCCCACCGGCTTCGAGCTGGAGTTCACCACCGAGAACTCCGACGGGATCGCCCAGCGGGCGCTGCCCACCATGGGCGTGGTCCTCGGCGGCGGCCGCACCCCCGACTTCGGCTCCTTCAACCCGGTCTTCCTGCTGCACGCCGAACAGGAGATCACCTGCCACCGGGAGATCCCGGCCGAGGGCACCGGCACCGCCACCGGGAAGGTCGGGGACATCTACGACAAGGGCAAGGCCGCGCTCGTCTACCTCGAGACCGACGTGGTCGGCGCTGACGGCGAACCGCTGTGGTCGACCCGTTCCGGCCTGTTCCTCGGCGGCGAGGGCGGCTGGGGCGGCGACCGCGGACCCTCCAACGACTGGGCGGCCCCCGACCGCGACGCCGACCACGTCGTCTCGTACGCCACCCGCAGCGACCAGGCCCTGCTGTACCGGCTCAGCGGCGACCGCAACCCGCTGCACTCCGACCCCACCTTCGCCGCGGCGGCCGGCTTCGACATGCCGATCCTCCACGGCCTGTGCACCTACGGGTTCACCGGTCGGGCGCTGCTCCACGCCGTGTGCGGTTCCGACCCGGCCCGATTCGGGTCGATGGGCGGTCGCTTCAAGTCGCCGGTGATGCCCGGCGAGGTGCTGGACGTGCACGCCTGGGAGGTCGACGACGCCACGGTGCTGTTCCAGACCCGGGTCGGCGACCGGGTGGTCTTCGACGCCGGGGTCATGACCCGACTGGCCTGAACCTCCCCGGACGGAACCCCGAACCGAGCCGGCGGGCACCGTGCCCCTATCCGACGACTTCCGCTGGGGGGCGACCGAGTCGTCGCTGTCCGCCGAGGGCGTGGCCCCGGCCGCCGACTGGTCGCGGTGGGAACGCGACGAGCGGGTCCCCCCCTCCGGCGACGGGGCCGGCCTGGCCAGCGACCACGCCGAGGACCTGCGGCTGGCCGCGGCCATCGGCCTGACCGACGTCCGGATCACCGCCGAGTGGGCCCGCCTCGAACCACGGCCCGGCATCGTCGACGGCGACGCCCTCGACCGGCTCCGGGCCGTCCTGGCCTCGGCGGTCGACGCCGGCCTACGGCCCTGGGTGACGCTGGTCCACGGCACCCTGCCCGGCTGGTTCGCCGACGACGAGGGCGGCTTCGCCGACGGAACGTCACGCGACCGCTGGTGGTCGCGGCACGTGGACCGCACCGCCGAGGCCCTGGAGGACCTGGTCGCCGGCTGGGTGCCGGTCGACGACCCGATCGGCACGGCGCTGCGTGGCCACCTGCTCGGCGTCCGCCCCCCGGGCCGGACCGACCCGGTGGCCGCCCGCGACCACGTGGAGGGGACCCTGGCCGCCGCCTTCGAGGGATGGCGGCTGCTGTCCAGCGGTGGGGCCCCGGTCATGGGCGTGTTCGGTTCCCCCACGGTGTTCGCCGGGATCCCCTCGGGGACCTCCGCCGGCGACGCCACCGCAGCCCGGCTGCGGGACCGGGCCCGCCAGCGGGCCGACGAGTGGCGCCGCGTCCTGTGGGACCCGTGGCTCCGGGCCCTGGCCGACGGCGAGCTGGCCTGGCCGTGGCGGGCCCCCGTGGAGCGTCCGGACCTGGCCGGGGCGTTCGACCTGGTGGGGCTGGTGGCCGACCATCCGGTGGCCGTCGACCCGGACGGCACGCCGGGTCCGTACCCGGTCGGCGCCCGGACCGACGCCTCCGGCTCGGCGCCGCTGCCCGAGGAACTGGGGGTGGCGCTCCGGGCCGTCCACGACCGCCTCGGTGACCGGGACCTGGTGGTCGCCGAGTGCGGGGTGGCCACCCCCGACGACGACTGGCGCGACGAGGTCCTCCAGGGGGTGGTCGGCCAGGTCGAATCGGCCCACGACGACGGGGTCCCGGTGGTCGGCCTGTTCCACGACTCGCTGCTGGACGGCTACGCCACCTCGGGGTGGGGTGCGGTACCCGGGTTCGCCGGACCCCGCGGCCTGGTCACCCGGGAGCGCCGGCTGAAGGAGAGCGGTTGCTGGCTGTGCCAGCGGATCACCGGACGGCCGGCGCCCGCCGACCTGTCCTAGTCCCCGGCTCCGGATCCGGACCCGGACGCCTGGCCCCGGACACCCGGCCCCTGGCCCCGGCCCTCGTAGCGCGAGGCGGGTCCCGAGGTCGACTTGTTGAGCCGCTTGGAGAGGTGCAGCCCCTCCAGCACCAGCTCCACCGCGCTGGCCAGCAGCGCCGGATGGCGGTCCGCGTCGGGTGGCGACTCCGGCTCGTCGCCCAGCACCACGGTGGCCGCCGTGGAGAGCGCCGGGATGGACCCGGCCGCCTCGACGTAGGCCACCGATCCCAGGTCCTCGCCGGTGGACACGCCCTCGTGGTCGTCGAAGGCCTCGACCACCCCACGGTGCAGCTCGCCGGGGACCAGGTCCCGGAAGGTCGACAGCACGCCGGCCTGGACGATCCGTTCCAGGATCTCGCCGTCACGACCCTCGTCGAGGCTGTCCACCTCGACCTTGCCGGCCATCGACGCCGGCAGGGCCTCGAGGTCCGACACCCGGGGGACGGCCGTCGTCTCACCGGTCCGCAGTGCCCGACGGACCGCCGAGGCCACCAACGCCTCGTGGTTGGACACGCTCATCCGCACCGACACCCCGGACCGCTGGTTGAGGTGCGGGCTGTGGCGAGCCTCCCGGCTGATGGCGGCCACCACCCGGACCATGAAGTCGGGGACCACGACCTCGACGCCGTCCACGTCCGGCACCGTCGCCTCCTGGAGCACGATGTCCATCTCGACCTCGGTGTCCAGCGGGTAGTGGGTCCGGATCTGCGAGCCGAACCGGTCCTTGAGCGGCGTGATGATGCGGCCCCGGTTGGTGTAGTCCTCCGGGTTGGCCGAGGCGAACAGCACCACGTCCAGGGGTAGCCGGACCCGGTGGCCGCGGATCTGGACGTCCCGCTCCTCCAGCACGTTCAGCAGGCCGACCTGGATGCGCTCGGCCAGGTCGGGCAGCTCGTTGATGGCGAACAGGCCACGGTTGGTGCGGGGCACCAGGCCGTAGTGGATGGTCAGCTCGTCGGAGAGGTAGCGGCCCTCGGCCACCCGGATGGGATCGACCTCGCCGATCAGGTCGGCGACGGAGGTGTCGGGGGTGGCCAGCTTCTCCCCGTACCGGTCGGAGCGGTGGACCCAGTCGATGGGGGTGTCGTCGCCGTGCTCGGCCACCTGGTCGCGTCCGAAGCGCGAGACCGGCGCGTACGGATCGTCGTTGACCTCGGAGCCGGCGATGATCGGCATCCACTCGTCGAGCAGCTCGGTGAGGCTGCGGATGATGCGGGTCTTGGCCTGGCCCCGCTCGCCGAGGAACACCACGTCGTGGCCGGCCAGCAGGGCGTTCTCCAGCTGCGGGAAGACGGTGCCCTCGTAGCCCAGCACCTCGGTGAACAGCGGTCGGCCGGCCCGGATGCGGGCCACGGCGTTGCGCCGCAGCTCCTCGGCCACCGGAATCGACGTCCAGCCGGAGTCCCGGAGCGCTCCGAGCGTGGTCGGTCGCGGGGCGTCGGCGTCGGCTGGCTCCATGTCCGGCACCCTAACGAGGGGCCTCCCACCCACTGGCGTCGGAACCCCGCTGTCAGGAACCCCGCGGTCGGGAACCCCTAGCGTCTGGACATGGACCCCGACAGCGCGCACCCCGACAGCGCGCTCCCCGACGGCGCGCTCCCCGGCCCGTGGCGGGCCACCGCGGCCGACGAGGCCCTGCGCCGGGACCTCCCGTCCGAGGACCTCCGGGACGACGGCTGGCCGGAGGTGGAGGTGCCCGGCGCCTGGCGCAGCCACCCCGACCTGGCCGACGCCGACGGCCCGGTGCTGTACCGGACCCGCTTCACCACCGCGGCGTTGCCCGCCGGGCGACGCCTCTTCCTCCGGTTCGAGGGCATCGCCTACCAGGGCGACGTCTGGCTGGACGGCTCCTACCTCGGACCCACCGAGGGCTCGTTCGTCCCCCACCTGCTGGAGGTCACCGAACCGGCCCGGACCCGCTCCGAACACCTGCTGGCCGTCGAGGTCACGTGCCCGCCGGTCGGCGACCCGGACGCCAAGCGCACCCTGACCGGCACCACCCAGTCGGGGCGGGGCATCCCCGCCGGCAACCCCGGCGGCATCGTCGGCCCGGTCCGCCTCCACGAGACCGGACCGGTGCCCATCCTCCACGCCCGGGTGGTCTGCACCCGGGCCAACGAGGCCGTCGCCACGCTCGCGCTGCGGGCCGTGGTCCACAGCGACCGGCCCCGGGCCGCCGTGTTCCACACCCGGGTGCTGGGCATCGACCACCGGCACCGCCAGCCGCTGGCCGGCGGAGAGAACCGGGTGGAGTGGACGGTGCGGGTGCCCCGACCACCCCTGTGGTGGCCGGCCGAGTTGGGCGACCAGCCGCTGCACGACGTGGAGGTGGCCGTGGCCACCGAGGACGGCCTGGCCAGCGACGCCGTGGTCCGACGGACCGGATTCCGGTCCGTGGCGATGCGCCACCACGTGTGGTCGGTCAACGGCGAACGCCTCTTCCTCCGGGGCGCCGTCATCCCACCGCTGGACGCCGACCTGGCCCGGGTGACCGCCGGGTCGGCGGCCTCCGACCTGGCCGCCGCACGGGCCGCCGGGTTGAACCTGCTGCGGGTGGTCGGCCACGTGTCGTCGCCCCACCTGTACGACGAGGCCGACCGCACCGGGATGCTGCTGTGGCAGGACGTCCCCCTCACCGGCGGCTACCACCGCGGCGTCCGCGCCCAGGCGGCCGGCCAGGCCCGGGAGATGGTCGACCTGCTGGGCCACCACCCGTCGATCGTGGTGTGGTGCGGCCACGACGCCCCCGACCCCGTCGACCGGACGCGGGCCGCGCCGCGCCTCCTGGACCAGCAGCAGCCGACCTGGAACCGCACCGTGCTGGACCGCACCGTCCGACGGGCCCTCGACCAGGCCGACCCGTCCCGACCGGTGGTCAGCCACTCGGGGGTGCTCCCCAACCTGCCCCGCCTCGACGACGCCGACAGCCACCTGTGGTTCGGGTGGTACTCGGGGCGGCGGGACGACCTGGCCCCCTACGTGGACCGGCTGCCCCGGGCCGGACGGTTCGTGTCGGCCTTCGGCAGCCAGTCGGTCCCCGACGACGGAGACCTGCTGGCCGCCATCGGTGACGACTGGCCGAACGTCGACCCGGACCGCCTGGCCGCTCTGGGCGCCGAGGCCGACGTGTTGCTCCGCCGCTTCCCGCCGGGCGACCGGACCGACGCGGCCGCCTGGGCCGAGGCCACCCGCCGCCACCAGGCCCAACTGCTGCGCATCCAGGTCGAGGCGCTCCGGGTCCGCAAGTACCGGCCCACCGGAGGGTTCGCCCTGGACCGGCTGCTGGACGGCGGGCCGGCGGTGTCCGGTTCGCTGCTCGACCACCGGCGCCACCCCAAGCCGGCCTACGAGGCCGTGGCGGCCGCGTGCGCACCCACGATCGTCGTGGCCGACCCGCCCCTGGAGTCGATCGCGCCCCGCTCCACGGTGCGGACCCGCGTCGTGGTCGTCCACGACGGACGGTTCGACGTGGACGCCTGCCGGGTCGACGCCGTGCTCGCCGTCGACGGACAGGCGGCCCGGACCGTGCGGAGGTCGTGGGGCGGCCCGCTCGCGTCCGACTCGGTCACCCACGTGGGCACCCTCGAGCTGGACCTCGGCGAGGCCACCGGCGGCGTGTCGCTGGACCTCCGCCTGGCGTTCGATGGACCCGACGGACCGGTCGATGCGGCCAACCGCTACGAGGGCCGGATCGGCGTCGGCTGAACCCCCTCGGCTGAACCCCTCGGCAGGGCGGGTCCCACTCGGGGCCGCCCGGCACCTCCGCGCTACCCTGCCCCACGATCGGCGGGCCCGCCCGACGGCCCGCGGCCGGTCGTCCCGACCACCGGGACCGCCGGAAATCGCCAGGAGGACGCAACCGATGGCCCAGAGCACCGAGCAGCGCTACCGCGTCGCCCCGGTCCGACCCCGACGCCGCCAGTGGCCGTTCCCGCTGAACCTCTACCAGTCGGCGGTGGGCCGCAAGTGGGTCATGGCGGTCACCGGCATCGGCCTCATCGGCTTCGTGATCGCCCACATGGTCGGCAACCTCCACGTGTACGAGGGCCCGGCCCGCATGCACGAGTACGCCGAGTCGCTGCGCACCATCGGCGCCGGCCTGGTCCCCAAGGGCGCCATCCTCTGGCTGCTGCGCCTCGGCCTGCTGGGGATGTTCGTCCTGCACCTCCACTCGGCCATCACGCTCAGCCGGATGAGCGGCAACGCCAGCGAGAAGGCCGGTGCCATCAGCGGCGCCAAGAAGTACGAGGGGGGCCGTGACCACGTGGCCGCCACGTACGCCAGCCGCACCATGCGCTGGACCGGCCCGATCATCGCCCTGTTCCTGCTGTACCACCTGGCCGACCTGACCTGGGGCTGGTGGCTGGGCGACGACTTCGTGCCCGGCGACCCGTACCACAACGTGGCCGAGTCGCTCGGCAACCTGCCGGTGGCCATCCTCTACGTGGTGGCCAACGTGGCGCTGGCCTGGCACATCTTCCACGGGGCCTGGTCGATGTTCCAGAGCCTCGGCGTGAACAACCCCCGCTACAACCACCTGCGCCGGACCCTGGCCACCGGCCTGGCCGGGCTGATCCTGGTCGGGAACCTGAGCTTCCCGATCCTCACCCAGGCCGGCCTCATCGACGAGGACGGGCGGACGTGCCCGGTCGGCGAGGTCGAGGGCAACGCCTGCCTGGCCGAGCAGGCCGCGGACCACTGAGCCGGTCGCCGAGCCGGAAGGACGATCCGATGACCGACATGACGACCTCCACCGCCGCTTCCAGCGGGCGCGGCACCAGCCCGGCCCTCGACGGACGGGTGCCCGACGGCGACCTGGCGACCAAGTGGGAGGACCACAAGTTCTCCATGAAGCTGGTCAACCCCAACAACAAGCGCAGGTTCGACGTGATCGTGGTCGGGACCGGCCTGGCCGGCGCCTCGGCCGCCGCCTCGCTCGGCGAGCTGGGGTACCGGGTCAAGGCCTTCACCTTCCACGACAGCCCCCGCCGGGCCCACTCCATCGCCGCCCAGGGCGGCATCAACGCGGCGAAGAACTACCCCAACGACGGCGACTCGGTGCACCGCCTCTTCTACGACACCGTCAAGGGCGGCGACTACCGCTCCCGGGAGGCCAACGTCCACCGCCTCGCCGAGGTGTCGGTCAACATCATCGACCAGGCCACCGCCCAGGGCGTCCCGTTCGCCCGCGACTACGGCGGCCTGCTGGACAACCGGTCGTTCGGCGGCGCCCAGGTGTCGCGCACCTTCTACGCCCGGGGCCAGACCGGCCAGCAGCTGCTCATCGGCGCCTACTCGGCGCTCATGCGCCAGGTGGCGGCCGGCACCGTCGAGCTGCACTCCCGCTCGGAGATGCTCGATGTGGTGGTCAAGGACGGGCGGGCGTGCGGCATCGTCACCCGCGACCTGCTGTCCGGCGAGGTCACGCCGCACTCGGCGCACGCCGTGGTGCTGGCCACCGGCGGCTACGGCAACGTCTACTTCCTGTCCACCAACGCCATGATGTGCAACGTCACGGCGGCCTGGCGGGCCCACCGGAAGGGCGCCTTCTTCGCCAACCCCTGCTACACGCAGATCCATCCGACGTGCATCCCGGTCAGCGACGACTTCCAGTCCAAGCTCACCCTGATGTCGGAGTCGCTGCGCAACGACGGTCGCATCTGGGTGCCGGACGCCTTCGACGACGCCCGGGCGGCGGCCGACATCCCCGAGTCGGAGCGCGACTACTACCTGGAGCGCAAGTACCCGGCCTTCGGGAACCTGGTGCCCCGCGACGTGGCGTCGCGCAACGCCAAGACGGTGTGCGACGAGGGCCGCGGCGTCGGCCCGCTCAAGAACGGCGTGTTCCTGGACTTCGCGGCGGCCATCGCCCGCGACGGCGTGGACGCCATCGCGGCGAAGTACGGGAACCTGTTCGACATGTACCAGCGCATCACCGGCGAGAACCCGTACGAGCAGCCGATGCGCATCTACCCGGCCATCCACTACACGATGGGCGGCCTGTGGGTGGACTACCACCTGATGACCACGGTGCCGGGCCTGTACGCCGTGGGCGAGGCCAACTTCTCCGACCACGGCGCCAACCGGCTGGGCGCGAGCGCCCTCATGCAGGGGCTGGCCGACGGCTACTTCGTGCTGCCGTACACGATCGGCGACGACCTGGCCGGCATGCTCGGCGAGCAGGCCGTCCCCACCGACGACCCGGTGTTCACCGAGGCGGTGGCCGGCGTCAACGACGAGCAGCACCGCTGGCTGTCGATCAACGGCACGAAGTCGGTCGACCACTACCACCGCGAGCTGGGCCGCATCGTCTGGGAGTACATCGGCATGGAGCGCGACAAGGCCGGGCTCGAGAAGGCGCTCACCGAGATCCCGGCGCTGCGCGAGGAGTTCCACGCGAACGTGCGGGTGCTGGGCAGTGCCGACACGTTGAACCAGTCGCTGGAGAAGGCGGGCCGGGTGGCCGACTTCTTCGAGCTGGCCGAGCTGATGGCCCGCGACGCCCTCGAGCGCGAGGAGTCGTGCGGCGGGCACTTCCGCGCCGAGCACCAGACCGAGGACGGCGAGGCGCAGCGCGACGACGACGAGTTCGCCCACGTGGCCGCCTGGGAGTGGAACGGGACGGGCACCGCCCAGACCCGGCACCGCGAGGAGCTGTCGTTCGAGAACGTGGCGCTGTCGCAGCGCTCCTACAAGTAGGCGTCGGCGAGGACCGGGAGGATCGACATGGGTTCAGGCCACGGCGAGACCATCAACGTCACCCTCAAGGTGTGGCGCCAGGACGGCCCCGGCGACGCCGGTCGCTTCGACGTCCACCAGCAGGCCATCAGCACCGACGCCTCGTTCCTCGAGATGCTCGACCAGCTGAACGAGCAGCTGAACGACGCCGGCGCCGAACCGGTGGCGTTCGAGAGCGACTGCCGCGAGGGCATCTGCGGTACGTGCGGCGTGATGATCAACGGGCGGGCCCACGGTCCGCAGAAGGCGACGGCCACCTGCCAGCTGCACATGCGCGAGTTCCGCGACGGCGACGAGATCGTCGTGGAGCCGTTCCGGGCCGCCGGCTTCCCGGTGGTGCGCGACCTGGCGGTGGACCGCTCGCCGCTGGACCGGATCGTGGAGGCCGGCGGCTACATCTCGGTCAACACCGGGGCGGCCTCGGACGCCAACCTGACGCCGGTGCCCAAGCCGGCCGCCGACATGGCGTTCGACGCCGCGGCGTGCATCGGCTGCGGGGCGTGCGTCGCCGCGTGCCCGAACTCGGCCGCCCAGCTGTTCACGTCGGCCAAGATCGGGCACCTCGGGCTGCTGCCCCAGGGCCAGGCCGAGCGGTGGAGCCGCACCGAGTCCATGGTCGAGACCATGGAGGAGTTCTTCGGCTCGTGCACCAACCACGGGGAGTGCTCCGAGGCGTGCCCGAAGGAGATCTCGCTCGACTTCATCGCCTTCATGAACCGGGACTACATGAAGGCCAAGGTCAAGAACCGGGCCCTGGCCGGCCAACGCTGACCCGGCCCGGGCGGGCACTGCGCCGCGGCAGGCGCCGCGACGAATCGGGACCTTCGGCCCCAACGGTCCGAACCACGCGCACCGACACTGGACCCATCGACCCGGCCGACCGCGGCCGGTCCGACCGATGGAGGCCACGGTGCACGACCCGACCCCCCGCAGGACCCGTGCCGGACGGCCGGTACGGGCACGCCGCGTCCCGGTACCGGTCCCGGTACTGCTCCCGTTGTTGGCCCTGGTACTGGTGGCCTCCGGCTGCGCGAAGGACGACGACGGTGCAGCGGCTCCTCCCACCACGAGCCCGCCGGTCTCGGGCCAGATCCACTCCACGCCGGTGGTCGACGTCGGCGACGGCGTCCACGTGGTCGAGGTGTCGCTGTCGGAGTTCGCCATCCACGGCGTCCTGGTGGTTCCCGCCGGTCCGGTGGTCCTCGCCGTCCTCAACGCGGGCTCGGCCGACCACGACCTGTCGGTCGACCTCGGTGTCGACAAGCCGACCACCCCGCTCCTCGGCCCCGGCCGATCGGCCGTCCTCGACCTGGGCGAGCTGGCCCCCGGGACCTACCCGATGCTCTGCGAGGTGTCGGGCCACGCCCAGGCCGGCATGGAGGCCACCCTCGTGGTGCTCGAGGCCGACGATCCGGCCCTCGACGATCCCGTTGCGGCCGCGGCCGCCCACGGGAGCGGCCACGGCGCCCATGAGGACGTCGACTGGGCCGAGATGGACCGGATCATGCTGGAGTCCGTCCGGGCCTTCCCCGCCGAGACCGTCGGTCGCGGCAACCGGCCCCTGGTCCCGACCATCGCCGACGACGGCGCCAAGGTGTTCCACCTGACGACCGCCATCACCCCCTGGGAGGTCGAGCCCGGCCGGGTGGTCGATGCCTGGACGTACGACGGACAGGTTCCCGGACCGGCCATCCGCGTCGACGTCGGCGACCGTGTCCGGGTCGTGGTCCGCAACGAACTGCCGCTGGGCACCGACGTGCACTGGCACGGCATCTCGACGCCCAACGAGATGGACGGGGTGTCCCCCCTGACCCAGGACCTGATCCTCCCCGGCGACGAGTTCACCTACGAGTTCACCGCAGACGAGCCGCGCATCGGGATGTACCACGCCCATCACATGGGCCACCAGGCCATTCCCAACGGAATGTTCGGCGTCTTCACCATCGGCGAACCGCAGGTCCCGCGGGGCCGCACGGTCGGAGGGCTCCACGTACCCGACGACCTCGAGGTGTCGCAGGTCATCCCCATGGTGCTCAACGACGCCGGCGTGATCGGGTACTCGCTGAACGGCAAGTCGTTCCCGGCCACCCAGCCCCACGTGGTCACCGCCGGCGACTGGATCGTCGTCGACTACTACAACGAGGGGCTCCAGATCCATCCCATGCACCTGCACCAGTTCCCGCAGCTGGTGTTCGCCAAGGACGGCTTCCCCCTCGACCACCCGTACCTGGCCGACACCATCAACGTGGCTCCCGGCGAGCGCTACTCCGTGCTGGTGCGTCCCGACGAACCCGGCGTCTGGGTGTGGCACTGCCACATCCTGAACCACGTGGAGCGCGACGACGGGATGTTCGGGATGGTGACGGCCCTGATCGTCCAGGAGGCCGATCCGACCTGAGCCGGGTCCCCGGGATCATCGCGAATCCAGATGCCGCATCCGGTTGACAGACGGACGCTTCGGCGCGACGGTTGACCCGAACACGGCAGACGACGCGAGCGACGGGAGGAGGTCACGTGCGATCCGACCTCGTCGCAGGCCCAACCCCGATCCGGGGACCCTCGGGCCGGCCGTGTCGCTCCCCGCCCCGCGGGTGAGCGCAGAGGACCCCTGGACGATCGGCCCCCTCACGATCTCGCGACCAAAGCCCTGCTGGGCCATGGAGAACGTTGACGCGTGGCGGTCTGAACGGAGGTCCCACATGGGGAGGCGTCCTTCCACCCGCCGGAAGGGCGCCTCCCTCGCGTCCGGGGGCCGGCCTCCGAAACAGGCCCCCGGAGGCGGATCCCCCGGCGAACCCGTTCAGGCCCTGACGAACAGGCGGTCCAGGCGTTCGAGCAGGTCGGGCACCAGGCCGTCGGGCAGCTCGTGCCCCAGGTCCTCGACCAGCCAGGCGTCGGCGCCGTCGATGCCGTCGACCAGGGCCAGCCCGTGCTCGACCGGGAACACCGGGTCGGTCGTCCCGTGGACGACCAGCGTCGGCACCGCCACGTCGCCGAGCCGGTCGAGGCGCGACGGTGAGGCGACCACGGCGACGCCGTGGCCCGACTCGGGGTACCAGCACCGCTCCACCTCGGCCAGCGCCGTCCGGATGCGGTCCTCGGTGGGCTCGGGATGGCGGGTCCCGGCGAACAGCTCGTCGAGCTCCACGATCCACGCCACCCGGTCGGCCACCGACGTCGGCGGGCCGGCGAACAGGCGCTCGGTCATGTGCTCGAGGAGCGCGTCGTCGGCCGGCGGGAGCCGCTCGTCGCCCAGGCCCGGCGTCGACGCCACCAGCGTGAGCGTCGCGACCCGCTCGGCGTGGTCGAGGGCCAGCACCTGGCCGACCATGCCACCCATGGACCGACCGACCACGTGGGCCCTGGCCACGTCGTGGGCGTCGAGCACGGCCACGGCGTCGTCGGCGAGGTCGTCCAGCGTGTAGGGCTGGTCGGCCGGCACCTTGGTCGACAGGCCGCTGTCGCGGTGGTCGTAGCGCAGCACCCGGTGACCCCGGGCCCGGAGGGGCTCGACGAGGGCGGGCGTCCAGCGGGTGCAGTGGGAGTCGGCGCCCGACACCAGCAGCACGGGGTCGACCGGCGCGTCCCGCTCGGCCGTCGGCTCGAAGCACTCCGAGAAGACCTCCACGGCGGCGAGGGTACCGGTGGACCCGTGCCGCCTCGGGCGCGCCGCTAGCGTCGGCGGGGTGCACCGCCACCCGGTCAAGGTCCGCTTCTACGAGCTCGACCCCTACGGCCACCTGAACCACAGCGTCTACGTGCAGCTGTTCGAGACCGGCCGGATCGAGCTGCTCGACGAGGCCGGGCTCGGCCTCCACGACCTCGAGGTCGACGGCTACCGGTTCGTGGTCTCCCAGATCGCCACCCGGTTCCTGGCGTCGGCCGTCGGCGGCGACCGGCTGGTCGTCGAGACCGAGGTGCTCGAGCTCCGCCGGGCCTCGTCCCGGTGGGGGCAGCGGATCCTGCGCGTGGCCGCCGACGGCGGCGAACCCGAGCTGCTGGCCACCCAGGAGGTGGTGGCCGCGGTGACCGGCCTCAACGGACGCCCCACCCGCTTCCCGGAGTCCATGGCCGAACGGCTGGCGCCCCACGTGGTCGCCGCCGATGCCTGATCGGGCGGTCGCCGACGATGCCTGACCAGGCGGGCCCCGCGACGGCCGGGCGCCGGGCCGGGCCGCTGGGCGTGGCCGTCCGCGGTGCCTGCATGGGCGCCGCCGACGTCGTCCCCGGCGTCTCGGGGGGAACCATCGCCCTGCTGACCGGCGTCTACGACCGGCTCATCGATGCCGCCCACGCCGGCGCCCGCGTGCTCGGGCGCCTCGTGCGGGGCGACCTGCGGGGCGTCGCCGCCGGGATCCGGACCTTCCCGTGGTCGTTCGCCGTTTCGCTGCTGGTCGGAATGCTGGTCGCCGTCGGCCTGCTGGCCGGCGTGATCGAGGACGCCCTCGTCGACCACCCCGAGTCGATGGCCGGGCTGTTCCTCGGGCTGGTGGTCGCCTCGGTGCTGGTCGCCCGTCGGGACGTCGCGTGGACGGGTAGGCGGCTGGCGACGGCGTCGGTCGTCGCCGTCGCCCTGTTCGTGGCCCTGGGCTGGCAGGGCGCTCCGGTCCAGGACCCGTCGCCGGTGGCGCTGTTCGCCGGCGGGGCGGTCGCCGTGTGCGCCATGGTGCTGCCCGGCATCTCCGGGTCGTTCCTGCTGCTGATGCTGGGCCTGTACGCGGCGGCCATCGAGGTGGTCGACGACCGGATCCTCGGCGACGCCGCGGTGCTGGCCGCCGGCGCCCTCGTCGGCCTGGCCTGCTTCGCCAGCCTGCTGGCCCGCCTCCTCGCCGCCCGACCGGACGACGTGATGGCGGCCATGGTCGGCCTGCTGGCCGGATCGCTGCGGGTGCTGTGGCCGTGGCCGCACGGGGTGGGCGTGGTCAGCCGCCACGCCGACGAGGCGGTGTCGGGCACCGGCCTGGGCTGGCCGGACACGGCCGGTGGCCTGGTGGCCCCCACGCTCCTGGCGCTGCTGGCCGTCCTCGTGGTCCTCGGCGTCGAACGCCTGGCCGGGTCCGGGTCGCGAACCCGGTCCCGGAGCTAGCCCTCGCGCAGGCCCGGCTCCTCGACCCAGGCCACGCCCGGTCGGCCATCGGCCCCGAACCGGACGAGGCGTCGATCGACCGGCGTGCCGTCGACACCCAGCACGGGGGCCCGGCCCACCACTTCCACCGCGTCGGGGACGCCGGTGGCCATCCATCCGCCCTCGTCGTCTCGGCCCAGGGCGAGGGCGCCCGACATCGGACCTGCCACCGGACCGGCCACCCACCATCCCCAGCCATCCACGTC
>JAERSW010000073.1 GCA_016845305.1 Acidimicrobiales bacterium | reverse complement strand
GAGGAGACCAAGGCCGAGTACGACGCCCTGTTCGCCGAGATGGTGAACCGCGTCAACAACGGCGAGCCGGGGATCCTGTACACGTGGTCGCCGGCTTCGTACCTGACGGTGCTGGTGCCCGGTGACAACGTGCTGTGGCTGTCCGTCGAGGCGGTCCTGGACGACTCGAACCCGCTCGGCAAGGAGGGCGGCGAGAACCACCAGCAGGAGGACGGCTTCACGGCCTTCGGTGCCGACATGTGCACGCAGCCGTGCCAGCTGGGTTGGTCGGCCGCTGACATCCAGGTGTCGGCCCGTACCGAGATGCTGGACGACAACCCGTTCCTGCGGAACCTGTTCCCGTTGATCAAGCCGTCGATCCTGGACATCTCGTTCCTCCAGGTAGACCAGACCGACGGTGACGGCTCCCAGGAGCACGTCGTGCAGTTGGCGTCCGGCTGGATGGCCGACAACGCCGACGCCGTGGCCGGCTGGATCGCCGAGGCCGCTGGCTGAGCGTCCTCAGAGGGGTGATCCCGACTCCGGACGCCCCCAGGGGGTGACCGGGAGACGGTGACGGGAGGCCGGGCCGCAAGGCCCGGCCTCCCCCCGTTTTCGGATCGGCTCGGCGGGGTCGGGTCGACGGACCGGCGGGAGGGGCGAAGCCCTGGGTCAGGAACGTTCGACGCCGGTGAGGAGCACGACGACCTCCTCGTCGGCGTCCACGCAGCCGTCCCGACGGGCGGCCAGCAGCCCGGCCACGCCTGCCGTGCCGGTCGCATCCGCGGGCACCGACGTGTGGGACCGGACCAGGCGGTGGGCCTCGACCACGTCGTCCTCGGTTGCCACGACGGGACCACCGGGCACCGGGCCGCAGAGCATGTCCCAGGCCACGGCCCGCCAGTCGTAGGCCACGTCGTCGAGGATCCCGGTGGCGGCCGACCCGGGCTCGTCCCACGGCCACATGTGCTCGCCGTCGGGCGCGGCGAGGGCGGTCATCGGGTCGTCGGCCCCGGCCACCCGGTTGAAGGCCCGCGCGAACGGCGCGCAGCCCTCGGCCTGCACGGCCACGAGGCGGGGACGCGTCGTGGCCGCGCCGAGGTCGACGGCGTCGGCCAGGGCCTGCACGATGCTGCTGGCCATGGTGGCGCCACCCACCTGGATGAAGAGTCGGGTCGGCGTCGCGCCGTGGTCCGCGAGGCCGGCCACCAGCTCGAAGCCGAGGGTGCGGCAGCCGTCCAGCGTCCACGGCGCCTCGGTGCCCTGCACCGTGAACGGCACCGCGCCCTCCGCGACCAACTCGCGGAACCGCAGCAGGCAGGGGTCGCCGGCCTCGCCGTCGCGGCGTTCGCAGGTCCGCACGTCGGCGCCGAGGTCGTCGAGGCGGTCGAGGACCACCGGGTCGGCCCACGTGGGCACGTGCACGGCCAGGGGGCGGCCGGCGGCACGGGCCACGACGGCGGCGGCCAGCGCCGCGTTGCCGCACGACGAGATGGCCAGCGGGGTGGTCACGGGAACCTCGTCGACGGCCAGGTGGAGGGCCAGGCCGAACAGGTGCCGGGCCTTGTGGGTGCCCGACACGTTGCCGGTCTCGTCCTTGGCCCAGATGCCGCCGTCCTGGCCGATGGCCTCCGCGAGGTCGCGCTGGCGGACCAGCGGCGTGGTGGTGAAGCCCCGGCCGTCGACCTCGGCCACGGCGTCGTCGAGGCGTCGGACCGCGTCCACGAACCGGGCGTCGCTCCAACCGGCGGCCAGCGCCCGGTGGTGCGACCAGAGCAGGTGGCGGAACGCCACGAACGGGTTGGCGTCGCCGGCCAGCCGGGTGGTGGCCGACGGCCAGGCGGCGTCGGGTGGGGCGCCCAGCCAGCCCAGCGACCGGTCGAGGCGGGGCACGGCGGGCGGCTCGGTCGTCAGGCCGGGCGTCGGGGTCGTCAGGCGGACCGGACGCCCGTCCGACCGTTGAACTCGTCGATCGCCGCGTCCCAGTCGGGGCCCATGGACTGCACGTGGCGCCAGAACGCCTGGTCGCGGCGCACCTCGAAGTCCTCGAAGTCCACACCGTGCTGCTCGATCCACGTGTAGTAGCCGAGGTTGAAGATCCGGTTCCGGCCCGTCTCGTCGAGCACCTCGACGTGGTCGGTGTCGGCGCCCCACAGGTGGGCGGCCAGCGCGGCCTCGGCGTCGGCGTCGGTGAATCCGGCTGCGTAGCGGCCGGCCCGCATCGACTCCCGTTCGCTGCCGTACATCTCGCCGCCGTCGGTGGCCACGGTGACGAGCGCGTCGTCGGGGCCGAGGTCGAGCTCGCGGGCCGTCTTGATCGACGCCACCACGTTGCAGATGCTGGACAGCCCGAAGTGGCCGAGCGCGTCGAGCACATCGTCGGACACGCCTGCCGCCGACAGTCGGGCCCGGCCCTCGGCGGTGTCGAACGCCATGCCCAGCTCGTCGCAGGCCCGGTCGGACACGCCGACGACGACGTCGGTGTTCATCACGTTGTGGATGAACGGAATGTGCTTGTCGCCGATGCCCTGGATGTTGTGCTCGCCGTAGCCGTTGTAGAGCATCGTCGGGCACTCGACGGCCTCGACGGCCACGATCCGGGCGCCGTGGTCGTCCTTGAGGCGCTCGCCGGCGGCCAGGGTGCCCGAGGATCCCGAGGCGGCCACGAAGCCGGCCAGGCGCAGGCCGGGATGCTGTTCGGCGTGGTGCCGGTACAGGTGCGACAGCGCCCGCGACGTCACCTCGTGGTGGCCGACGTGGTTGGCGAACTCGGTGAACTGGTTGAGGATGAAGTTCGAGGGGTCCTTCGCCAGCTCGTCGCAGGCGTCGTAGATCTCCTTGACGTTGCTCTCCGAGCCGGTGGTGCGGATCACGTCGCCGGGATCGGAGATCCACGCCTCCAGCCACTCGAAGCGCTCCCGACTCATGTTCTCGGGCAGGACGGCCACGCCGCGGCAGCCCATGAGCCTCGAGATGGCGACGCCACCGCGGGCGTAGTTGCCCGTCGACGGCCAGATGGCGCGGTGGACGGTGGGGTCGTACTGGCCGGTGACGACCCGGGGGACCAGGCAGGCGTAGGCGGCCAGGACCTTGTGGGCGCCGATCATGGGGAAGCGGTTGCCGAAGGCCACGATGATCGGCGACGGCACGCCGGTCATGGCCTCGGTCAGCACGACGTGGTCGGGCACGTCGACGGTGCCGCCGTGCAGGTCGTTGTACCAGTGGCAGCGGAACAGGTTGCGGGCGTCGGCCGCGTTGCGGTCCACGCCGGCCAGCGAGGCGACGACGTCGTCGGGGATGGTCGACGGGTCCGCCAGCTGGGCGAAGGTGGGCAGGACGATGCCCTGGTCGCGGAACCGCTCGAGGCTGCGTTCGTAGACATCGGCGTCGACCACGGCGGTGGACAGGCCGAAGCGGTCCGGATCGAAGGTGGCGGCGTCGAAGGCGACGTCGGTGAACGAGCCGACGCCGGCGTTGGAGGGAGTGCTCATGGCGCCACGCTAGCCACTCGTCGCTTCTCGAGTTGACAAAATGTCAATGTCCGGCGTGGGCCGGGGCGTGACGGATGTCGCGTCGCCCGGAGGTCGGGGTGCCACCGATCGGACCCGGCGCGATGCGAGGCTGGTGGGATGGTTCGCCGGTTCCTGAACCTCGTGGTCGCGCTCGGCCTGGTGGCGGTCGGCGTCGTGGCGGCCGCCCGGGTGGCCGAGCCGTCGATCCGGCCCGTCCTGTACCCGCCCTCGGCCTCGCCGACCACCGCCCCACCGACGACCGTCGCGCCGACCACCGTCCCACCGACGACCGCCCCACCTCCGACCACCGTCCGGTCGATGGCCCCGGAGTCCTCGGCGGCACCGACGACCGTGCCCTCCACCACGGCGGTGCCGCCCAGTACGACGGCCGCTCCGGCGCCGACCACGACCACGACCACGACCACCGTGCCGATCGACGAAGAGGCGGTGCTCACCGCGTCCTACGCCTGGGGGCGCAGCGACGACGCCGTCGTGCTGCAGCAGGTGCTGGGGGTGGAGGCCGACGGCTGGTACGGGCCGGCCACCCGGGAGGCCCACCTGGCGGAGAACGCGGCCCGGGGCCTGTCGGTCGACGCCGTGCCCGCGCCGCCCACCACCACGACCACGACGGTCGCGCCCACGACGACCGCGGCGCCCACGACGACTGCGGCGCCCGCCACCACGACGGCGCCCACGACCACGTCGCCGCCGCCCAGCACGACGGCCGGCATGTTCGGCGGGCTGGGCGCCAAGCTGGTGGCCCAGTTGCTGGGCCAGCCGTGCATCGCCGATGGCGACCTGAGCGACTGCGGACCGGAGGTCGACGCCCTGGTCAAGGGCCTGGTCGGCGGCTGACCCACCCCGCCCGGAAGGGGCGATGGGGAACGTCGAGGGTCGGCACCTCCCACATCGGTCCGCCCCGGAAGGGGCGGCAGAAGCATTGCGGATCGAACAGGTGTTCGATACCGTCCGACGGTGGGCTGGTCGAGCGGTCGGATGTCGTGGCGGGAGTTGGAGGGACGCCTCTCCGACCGCTCGACCAGCCCACCGTCGGACGGTATCGAAC